>NZ_JAMYQW010000033.1:0-78818 GCF_040321085.1 Mesorhizobium sp. M0522 | reverse complement strand
CCATCAAAAACTTGACGCCGGCACCGCGGTGCTCAGGTCCTCATGGCCGCCGGATACACGTCTGCGGTCTTCACCGGATGGGTACCCACTTCAATGCGTTCTGGTCGTAGGAGTTGAATGCCTCGGCTAAGGCCTCCCTCCTCCCCGTACGGCGCTGGGCGGGCCGCCCACGATGGTGAGTGCTGCGGCCCTTAGGTCGTGATGATCCCCTTGCTGCTTAACCATTTCACCCTGTTGGGCAACCGCTAGCAAGCGAATGAGCGTGACGTCCCCTTCCGAGCCAACCTCAACATAGTCGCGCCGCCCTGCTCCGCCCTTCTGGTTCGTCGCACTTGTCCTGGGCCGAGCCAAATGTTGGCATGTTTGGATAGAGCGCTAACCCAAAAAAAACGAGCGGCGCTCAGCCTGCAAGAAAAAGTCATCACCGATCTGTCGAGATTCTTGCTTGGCCTTTATCAGTAACGTCTCTAGCTCGTTGCCGTTCTCTTCATCCTCATTCGCCAGTGCTCGCCAAGTGCTGCCATAGTACTGCTTTACGATGAAGAGGACGAAGGCTTGGGGGGTCAACAACCGATCTACAGCCCATCGGTTATCATCATGCCGACCTATATGCATGTGGGAGCACGGATGGTTGAACCGGCTGTATTGCGCTGGCGCATTTTCGTAACGTATCAAAGGGATTCTGGCGTCCGGAGGACGGTGGCGGAGATACGCTAGAAATTCTTCATGGCTGATTAGACCTGCGCCAAGAAGTTCCTGCCATTTTGCGGCCTTTGCAACGGCGTCGCTGTCACCGGAAAGATAGGGGTTCGGGTAAAATGCATATCGCACATTGTCTTCGCTACTCCAGCTAAATTGGAAATAGGAATAATCGGTTAGACTGAAATTGTAGTGAGATATCTTCAGACCAAGTTCATAGATATCAACATACGGAGCATTGGATTTCAGACAAATATCCCGGAACTCATCGTTTACACCTAAGGGTGTCGGATCACTGATGGTGAGCCCAAGGCCTAGCTCATCAACAATTTTCCAGGCCTGACTAATTCCGGTTTGCACGTCATGTCTATTCATCCGGGTCCTCCAGCGAAAGGAGGTCCGCGGCCTCGTCAATCTCAAAACCTTCGGCTTGAAGCCTACCGAGATATTCCTCTCTGATTTGCTTGGCCTTGATAGATCGCTGATTTAGATCGCGTTGAATGGTGTCGACCCGTCGAAGGTTTGGCATGACGAACGACAAGTTGGGAAAGTTTGCTAACGCTGTCTGAATCTCCTTGCAAACCACACTCGCGTTCGCCCCAACACCCGAAACCCGCAGCCACGCCTTGGTCCTCGTGAAGGCTGTAAACAGCTTATTGCGTCCCGAGCGTGAAGCTATGGTGACGGCATCAACGCCCGCTGCAAAAACGACTGCCGCCTCGTTGCCTTTGGCGCGATAGACAGTCGATAGGGTAACTTTCCCCGGGAGTGTGAATGGCGGCTCATTGTAGGGATCGGCAGTAATATTGTTGGAGGCGATACCCGCTTCCGAAAGGAGCGATGATAGCTTTCTGAAGTACGATTTGGCCGCCTTGTCATCTAGCGCTATGACCAACAAGTCTTCTGGCTGAAGGCCGCCCTCGATAAAGCTGGTAACTTGTTCTGCTATCCATCTGCCTTCAGCCTCAAAATTGGGCGCGATGTGGCATTCAATTGTTGGGGGAACCCTATCCGTCGACAAGTTAAGAGGACTGTTGGTGGGAGGTCGCGATATGAGGACCGGCTGACCTACAACAAGCGGACCGGGCGTGAGCACATCATACCCGACATCTTCCCAATGTTCTCGGCTCTCCAGCATCTGAACGATATTATTATAGATGCCGAAGCCAAGTGCGTGAGCGGTGACCAGAACCTCCCTCTGATTGCGATAGCACTTGCGAAGAATGGTATCGTTGTCGGTATCGACGGGCAAGTTTGCGCCAGCCCGGGGCAACGAAATTCGGGGCTGCCCATCACGATCTAAGCCGAACAATTGGTCAGGCGTACGTATCTGTATGTCCAATATGTTCTGCAACTCATCATAAGCCCAGACAATATTCTTCTTATCTCTTTCTCCTGCTGCGAGGCCGAAACACAATTCATAAAACCCGCTTGGAAAATCCTGCCCTTCATCAATCAGGATATGATCGTACTGGGGGCGTATCTGTACCCGAGCGATTAGATCGCGGCAGGCAAAGTCGAACGGATCGATGCGCTCCCCCATCTTAGCTCTCATGTACATTGCGCCTTTTTGGGCCTCCGGAAATGTGAGAGGCGGTATGCCGTGTTTTGCGCAAGCATCAGCGTAAGTGCCGGCTCGCGAAAAACCGCCCCACCCGTGTCGAATGTGAATTTTAGTCCAGTCGGGGTCCTCGTCTTTGAAGTTGCGAAAGAAACGGGTGATAAGCCCCTTCAGGGACGCGTAGAGCGAGCGGGTGTAAAAGGTGACGAGAATTCGCTCCGATGGTTTGGTCAGATGTAGATGGGCGGCCTTCATCGCGAGAATTATCGTCTTGCCAGAGCCCGCCAATCCTCTGATCCGTTGTGGCCCATCAATATTCACAAGCGCGGCTCGTCGCTGCCGTTGGTCAAAATTCGCGATATCCAATTCCAGCTTGAGCAGCGCGGCAGCCGGCCTTTGAATTTCTGGGTTTTTAATGTTCCGGGGCTTTGGGCGGCTTAAGGCCTTCGCTCCCTCAAGCACTGAACGGGTTTCAGCCGTAGCAGCTTGGGGGATTGGATTCCGTTGCTGGCTGGCAAGCAGTTGCTCAAATCCGGCCAGTGAGGTGACCGTCTCACATTCAATTTCCAAATCATCGGGCGGCTTTGCCGTGAAGTATAGGATCGGCAGCACGGGAAATATTAGTGATGACATCCCCTCTCGAAGAGATTTACTCTTCAACAGTCGGCCAATCAGGATGCTACAAAACTGCGTCAGCGATTCGTCTAGCGCCTCAATTTCGTCGTTTGACGCGTCCTCGCCATCTCTTAGGAACTTTATCGCGATGATGCCGTGTGAAGGTGACACCAAGAGCGCGTCTGGCTTATGCGCAACAGTCTCATAGTCTGCATAGGTTGGAAAATCGTAGTACAGCGCCGCGTCTTCTAGCCCAAGATGGCTTGCCCGCTTTTTAATGTGGTCGATCAAAGAACGGGCGGCAGGATCGCCTGCTATTCGGTTGGTGGTTATGAGTATGTCGAGCGCCATCTTAAAGCTCCCCAGATTTTCTGAAATTTGCAAGCGCTCATCAAGGCGACCGCAGTTGAAGGCACACCATAGCCGATTGGATAGGGCCGATCCAACTGCTGGCACCTCTTTCTTGTTCAGCGCTGAGGAACGGCCCAATGTTTGCCAACCCTCCTTTCGAGCGGAGCGCTTTGGTGGTACACACGGGAAGATCGGCTGCTTAAATAGTCTATTGGGATCAATGGCTTTAGGTTGGACAGGGCGTCTCCTGTCGGGTGCGCCAAATCTCAAATTGTACGGCCCGGACACATGGGTCGCGGTTTATACCGGAGACATGGTGGACCGCATCCCTGGGTGAGACACCAATTAGGGACAGTTCCCCAGATTTTGGATTGCGCACAGCCTCATAACGCAACGGTTAAGTAGGAGACCGCGGCAAGTCCGCAGGGGTCAAGCCTGTGTAAAAACGCCGGGCCTGGCTCCAATCAGATCCGTGGATCGTGTACTGTGATGAGACGTCGGAACCGAGGATCAGCGGATATGGACGAGGAGGGCTTGGCCGAGATCTCAGCCCGATATATTCGCTTCGCCGATACGGAAGCTCGCGGTCGCTCGCCGCTCTACGAGGAGTTGGCTCGGGCAGTCGCTGGGAACCGGGAGGCGCTCGGTTTCCTGTCGACTCTTCCGGACCTAAAGCGGCAACCGAACCTTCTACTTGCAGCGGTGCGTCACCTGTTCGGCACGCCGACAGGGTGGACCGAGTTTCGCCAGGCGCTTCAGGCTAATCCCGACGCTATCCGCTCGCTCATGCTCGAGCGCTCAACGCAAACCAACGAGCCGGGAAGATGCGCCACCCTGCTCCCCGTCCTGGCGCGTTTGCCGCAGCCGCTGGCCCTCATCGAGGTCGGGACCTCCGCAGGGCTCTGCCTCATGCCCGACCTCTACGGCTATGACTACGGACGCAAGGTGATCCGCGCACCTGCGATGGCCTTGGAGCCGCCTGTCTTCCGATGCCTCGCCAGCGAAACAACGCCATTGCCGACGGCCTTGCCGCAAGTCGTCTGGCGGGCGGGATTGGACCTGAGCCCGATAGATGCTTCGGACGACTCGCAAGTCGCATGGCTTGAGACACTGGTCTGGCCGGAACAGACAGCACGGCTCGCCAATCTGCGGGCGGCCCTAAAGATCGCTGCCACAGTCAAGCCTCGGGTGGTGAAAGGCGACCTGCGCGGGAGCGACCTCGTGCAACTCTGCAACGAAGCGCCAAACGACGCTACACTCGTCATCTTTCACACAGCCGTCCTCGACTATGTCTCCGACCTTGGTGACAGAGAAGCTTTCGCCGAGCAGGCGATGCGTCTCTCGCCTTATTGGGTATCGAACGAGTTCCCTCGCGTCTTCCCGTCCATCGCCACACGCGCCGGAACAAGCTGGCCGCCTGGCCGCTTCCTCCTATCTGCGAACGGCTCCCCTGTAGCTTGGACTGACCCGCATGGCGCCTCGCTCGAATGGATCGCGGACGAGGCGTAGGCTATAGGTGGTGGGTTGCCGTCCTTGGCCAGAGACGCCATCCGTTGTCAGTTTCATCTATGCTCGTTTGCCACTGCTTGCGTCTTGAATTCGCGGCAAGCGCCCTTCGGACTTGCTACCGGGCGGTTGAACGAAGGAACGGCGCGCTGGGCGCGCGAAGACCGCATCCGCAGTCGGGAACCACAGCTATCGGCAAGCCGTTTACGCTGCAAACCCGCCTCTCGATCCTCAGAGCCGGGCGAGTTCTCCGAGACCCACAAATTGGAGATTGATCATGACTAGCGCTGCCGACCGCGATCCGCGCCACCACACGCAGAAAATGCAGAAAAAGTTGGAGGAGGTGAAGCAGCACCTTCGCGAGGACATCGAGAAGGTCGATGAGCCGCAGCTCAAGGCGATGTTCGAGACGTCCGCCGAGGTGATCGGCGGTCTCCAGAAGGCGTTCCAGGACTATGAACAGAAGAATGAACCCGCTTGGCGTTGAACGGCCTCTTCGCGGGTAGGTTTCAAAGGAGCGCGCCGTGCCCGCACCACCCGAAATGGATGTCGTTCTCGAAAAGCTGCCTTTGAGGATCGGCGCCTACGTACCCGACGATTTGCTGGAGGACTGGTTCGCGCCGGGAACGGGCATGAACCCGGTCAGCAAGGAGGCGCTTGCCGCCGCCAAGACTTACGGTTGGCGCTTCGAATGCGAGTTCAAGCACTACCCCGAACGCAAGGAAGGCGTGTTCTGGAAGTGGGTGCCGGCGATCTGACCGGCGCTGGACGTTCCGGGGAAACGCAGAACCGGTCTATCTTATTGTTTGACGCAAATACCGGACGGAAAACCGCTTCACACTTTTCCTGGAATTGCTCAGCCTCCGCCTATCGGCGTCGTCACCTTGCCGGTTCCGCCGCATTCGGGGCAGGTGCGGCCGTCGATCATGCCTGACCCTGCACAGCGGCGGCAAATATTCTCGCCAGCGCCTGGAGTGCCTGCCGGGACGTCGTCCGTGTTGGTCTGACCGGCTTGCCGGGGGTTGCCCTGCAGCTTGTTTCTCAGCCGGGCGACCCGGCCTTCGTCGACCTCGAGCGGCCTGCTGCTGTCGTCCGGCAGGCCTTCGCCGGATTGGCCGATGGTTTCATTGCGCGGCCGGTCGTTCGCGCCTGTCGTGATCTTCTGAGCCATTGCGTTTGCCTTTACGCCTTGCAATTTTCGAACGCCTCAGCTCCGCAGAGGTTCCGGTTCGACCGGCAGCCTTTCAGCCGGATTTTCGCCGCACATTATCTATCCTGAACCCGGATTTCGGCCGCGCCGGCATGCGGGCAAGCGAGACGGTCATATCCTGATCAGGCACCTGGTAGGCCATCGACCGCGTCAGCAGGCGAACCGCTTCCATGATCAGCGCGACGGTGACGGCTTCTCCGGGGCAGCGATGGGTAGTCGCCGGATCTCCGCCGCCATGCGGGATGAAGTCGAAGCCGTGGGTTTTCCAGCTCAAGCCGCGCTCCGGGATAAATCGGTCCGGCTCCACAAACAGGCGGCGATCGTGGTTGGTGCCGTGCAGGTCGAGCAGAACCCAGTCGCCTTTGCCGAAGCGGTAGCCCTTCCATTCGAAGGGGTGGCGGGCGCGGCCGCCGATGAACGGGAAGAACGGATAGAGCCGGCGAACCTCCTCGGCGAAGGCTTCCAGCCCGTCGTCATCGCCGGCGGCGAACTTATCGTACCATTGGCGGTGCTGGTGAAGCGCCAGCGCCGCAAACATGATGAAGCGGCCGATGGCGACAACCGGCCGGATGATGTTGATGATCTCGACCGCAGCACTGGCAAGATCGAGCGGCATTCCCTCGGCATCGACATATTCGCTGACGAGGCGGACCGGGCTGTTTGCCGGCAAATCAAGCGCGCCGCTTCGAACGCGCCGTACAAGCTCGCCGATAGTGCGTTCGGTCCGGCGTCGCCGCCACAGCGCCAGCATGGTCGACGGCCCGATGCCGCCGGCGTTCTCGACCATGCCGCTGAGCTCGCGGCAGAGTTCGGCGCGATCCTTGTCGGCGGGGATGCCGGCCCAAGCCGCTGTCGCCTGGGTCAGGACGAGATTTACGGCGTCGAACAGGACGATCTCGTCACGCCGCTGCCAGTCTTCCAGCTGGTCGAGCCAGGCGCGACGGAAGGTTGCGCGGAGCCGCTCGATCTGGTCACCATCCAACAGGATCGACAGGAAAAGCGCCTTGCGGTGGCGGTGAGCGGCGCCGTCGAGCGCCTGGACGCTGCCCTTGTCCTGCAGCAGCCGCAGCGTGGTCTGCGGCATCGCACCAATTCGGGTGAAGTGGTCGCCGCCATAAAACATCTCGGCAGCCTCGGCACCGCGAACGCAGATTGCCGGCCGCAGCATCAGGCGCGTGGCAAAGATGTCGGTGTTCATGCGCCGGCAGCGGACCGAAATGAAGTCATAGCCTTCGCGCAGCAGGGCCAAGGTGCTGTCGAACGCGGCGCGCGGAATGGGTTTTGCGGCATGATTGCCGCCATCGGCATCGATCAGTTCACGTCTGTTCATGGCGTGCTCCCTGGCGTTGAAATTCCTCAACGAACGGCCGGCACTTTCGATCACTCGACTTTTTGACGGCTTTGCCGCGCCGCCCTTCGGCCGCGGCTGGCAAGGATGGTGGTCAGCGTGACCGGACGAAAAGCCCAGCTGTCGACGCCGACGTCATACTGGCGCGTGACCGGGGTCAGCCTGCCGTGGGAATGGCCATGCAGGTCGATCGATTTCCTGCCGATCTGGTTCCAGGTGCGAAAAGGGTAGTGGCAAAGGATCAGCAGGCTGCCGTCGAGCGCCAGCTCCTTGTAGTGTTGCGTGCTCGCCCAACCCGTGGCCTCGATGGTGGCCGCAGCATCGTTGTTGCCGATGATCAAATGCTTGCTGCCATGAAGAGACGCCAGAAGCGACGACACGAACGCGGCCGATCCCCTGGCAAAATCGCCGAGATGCCAGACCTCGTCGTCCGGCCCGACAGTCTCGTTCCAGAACGCAATGAGCGACCGGTCATGTTCCGCCAGCGAGCCGAACGGGCGGCGGTCGATGCGCAAAATGCGCGGGTCGCTGAAATGCGTGTCGGCGGTGAAGTAGATCATGCGCTGGAGCCTGTTTCGAACTGCCGATCTGGGCGCGTGGCGCACCAAGTCCATGTGGCTCTCCCGATGCTTGCTCAACCCGCTCGATCGCCAGTTGTTCCTGGAAGCAGGCCTAGGCAATTCCCGCTCGTCGGAACTTCAAAAAGGGGGAATTTTGAAACGGCGGAACTTTGAAATGAGACGCAGGTTAGAATGCTTGACGCCGATGCTCTGAAAGGACCTCGACGATGACCGACGCAGCACCTCTTGGGCGAAGCCCGGCTCAGGCGCGGGGCGATATCGACGCCGGGCGCGAAGGGGACAAGACCCCGGGCATCGATCCGGCTGCGGCTCCCATGGAGACCGACGCTGAATCAGCCGGCAACGCTCCGCCGAAGAGCCCTGCCGCGCGCCATGAAACGCCGAAGTTTACCAACCAGGCGAGCTATGCCAATGCGATGCGCCCGCTGACGGATGAGCCCGACGTCCAACCGAGCAGATATTGGCCGGTGCTGGTGATTGCCGCCATCGTCGTGCTGGCCGCGGCGGTTTTCATCGGCGCAGCCATGCTGCGCTGAATACCTTCATCCGAGAGCTGTGGCTGGACATTTCGTGTCCGGTCCGGGAACTTGCTGACGCGCCAGGTCCAGGCGCGATCGAGTCTGCCGCACAATGACCACCACCCATCAATTCTTTGCTCGAGACGCCGCCATCGTAGCGCGCGACATGATCGGCGCCATGCTGCTTTTGCACGGCGTTGGCGGCATCATCGTCGAGACCGAGGCCTATCGCCCGGATGACCCGGCTTCACATGCTTTCGGTGGCAGGACGGTGCGCAACGGCGCAATGTTCGGCGCCCCTGGCAGCGCGTATGTCTATCGCTCCTATGGCCTGCATTGGTGCCTCAATGCCGTCTGCCTGCCCGGCAGTGCCGTGCTTATCCGCGCAATCGAACCGCGATTAGGGCTGGAGGTGATGCGGGCCAATCGCGGCGTTGACGATCCCCGGCTGCTTTGTTCGGGACCGGGTCGCCTTTGCCAGGCGCTGGCAATCGACAAATCCCATGACGGGCTGCCGCTGGACCTGCCGCCATTCGAATTCAGGCAGCCGGGCGACGCCAGCGCCGTTCTGACAGGCCGCCGGATCGGCATTTCCAAGGCTGTCGATGCCGAGTGGCGGTTCGGACTGCGCGACTCGGATTATCTGAGCCGCAAGTTCTGATACCCGCGGCAGCGGCAGAGCAGTTGCCTGGCATCACTCGTCGGGTTTACCGAGATGCATGGGTGTCGCCTGCTGGCGGGCTTCCCTGGTCACCTCGTCGGCTCCGGCAGGTGAAATCCCTCGCAACGCCTTCGCGGCTACGGTCAGCCGGCCGCGATCATTGCCGAAGCTCTTGATCAACTGACGGACCTGGTCGGCGGTGATGCCGTTCTGTTGGGCAAAATACTCGACTTCACGGTCGTCTTCCGCAGCAACGCGGTCGCGCTCGCGGAAATCTCGCTTGCTCTTATCGTCGGCCATTTTTTCCTCCTGGTGGAGCTTTGCATCAATGGCAACGTGAGCAAGCGGCTTTCGTTGCCGCGACCAGGCGGACTTTTGCGCCGTCGAGCCGACTGCCCAGGAACCATGAGGCGAGCAGCCGGTTTGGCTTGGATGCAGCGGCCCACAATTCACACGATGGAGATTACGATGACGCTCGCAAGCAAAACCACTGTAATTGCCGCGGCGCTGGCCATGTTGGCCGCGCCGGCATTCGGCCAGACGAGCCCACCTGCGCCCGCAGCGCCGGCACCGGCACCGGGGAATGGCGCCGAACAGTCGCCCGCAATGAGCGGGCAGAGCCAGGACACCATGCGCGATATGATGCGCCAGATGATGACCGAGATGCTGGAAGAGAGAATGCAGGAAGATCGCGCGCCCCGGGCAGAACGGCGAGGTCCCGACCGCTGGCATCGCGGCTACAGGATGGGCCCGCCTGACCGAGGTTGGGAGATGGGAGGCCGCGGTGGCATTGCACGCGGGATGCATGGCGCGAGGATGCGAATGATGTTCGCCATAGTAGATGCGGACGGCGATGGCGCGCTTTCTCAGAGCGAAGTCCAGGATTTCGTCGGGCGAATATTCAACGCCGTCGATGAGGACGGTGACGGCAGCGTCGACATGCAGGAAATCCGGTCCTTCTTCCACGGAGCAGGCGCCGAGGATCAGGAGTAAGTCTCCTACGGTCGGCAAGGAGGCCCTAGCTGAGGCGGCGCCCCCTATAACGACCGGGGAGGGCGAAAACCGTCGCTGGCAGATGCATTCCCTGGCTGGCCTTGCCAAGCCGAATGCCGGGTCGGAACGATTCGAGACAGCAGGAATTCAATGGCCATGACAGAGAAAACTCCAACCATCGCCCGTGTCTGGCGCGGCAGAACCTTGCCTGAGAAGGCTGACGCCTATGAGAGCTACAACTATCAAGCCGGCATCAAGCCGCTGATCGAGAAGGCGCTGGGCGTGCAGACCTTTCGCGAGGACACGCCGACCCATTCGGAATTCGTG
This sequence comes from Mesorhizobium sp. M0522, assembly GCF_040321085.1. Lineage (NCBI taxonomy): Bacteria > Pseudomonadati > Pseudomonadota > Alphaproteobacteria > Hyphomicrobiales > Phyllobacteriaceae > Mesorhizobium > Mesorhizobium sp. M0522. Next base: position 68,448 of record NZ_JAMYQW010000033.1, on the reverse strand, counting down.
ACGATTTCCTATTGGGAAAATGTCGAGGCGATGGCGGCCTTCACCGGCGGCGATCCGACGAAAATCCACCATCTCGAGCGGGACGAAGAGTTCCTGATCGAGTTGCCGTCGCGGGTGCAGGTGTTGCGCATCCGATCGAGTCACGGGTTGCTGGGATAGGGCAGCGCCGCCCGGTTCGGCCGATCTAAGAAATCGCCGTCAAGTCGATTTCGGTGATGTGCCAGCGGCCGAGATTTGCGGTGTAGAGCTTGTCGCCCTTGAAGGCGATGTTGGTGGGGTGGGCGAGCGTCGTTGCCGCCGGATCCTCGATCACCACCTCGAGCCCGCTATCCTTTCGCCAGCGGTAGATGCGGCTCGGCTCGTAGCAAGAGATGAACAGCGACCCGTCCGGTGCGAAGGCGACGCCATCGGGAACGTTGTTCACGCCCTCCACAACGAGCTGGCGAGACCCTGCCGTGCCGTCGGCACGGATCGGCACATAGCTGAGGCAGGCCGCATGGCTTTCCACGACGTAAAGCCCATCGCCACCCGGCGCCATCGCCATGCCGTTGGCGAAGGCCATGGTCTCGCGGCACCACAGGCCGCCTTTGCCGGTGTTCAAATCATAGCGAAAAATGCCGGAGCGGTTGTCTTCGCCTACGCTGTCCGACACGTAGAGCCAGCCGCGTGTCTCGTCGACGATCGGATAGTTCGGCACGCGGATGCCGGCCGAGGCGAAGCGTAGCATACCAGCCGTCGCGGCATCCCAGCGAAAGATCGCCGAATGTCTCAAATCGCATGCAAAACAGTTTCCCGCGCTATCGAAGGCGATGCCGAGCAGAAAGCCCTCCGTACCGCCCATGCGTTCGACCGAGCTGCCATCGGCGGCGAGGCGCAGCAGGTCGCCGGTTTCGGTGCCGCACCAGATCGAGGCGTCGCGATGGATGGCCACGCCTTCCGGATGGGCGACGCGCGGGCTGGTGAAGATGCCATCGAAGAAGACCCTCGCGGCCGACATTTCGAGCAACGGCTTTGCCATGCGCACCCCCTTCAATCCGGTGCAGTATGCGACCGCTGTGCGGCGATGCAGCGCTCGACCATCCGCCGGTCGGTGGCCAGGATCTCGGCGATCAGGGCGCTGCGCTCCCTGGCGCTGACGAATTCGAGGCGTCGCAGGCCGAGCGGGTCGATGCGGTTCCGCAGGATGTCGAGCGTCTCGTTCGAGGGTAGCGCAACTTCGCGGCAATCGGCATCGAATGTCAGGGCAAAGCCGGTGGCATCCTGGAGCTGCTGGCGCGTCACGCCCGGCATGGTCTCGATGACGGCCAATTGCCGGCTCTCCCCGTCGAGCCGAAACACGCAAAGGTCGGTGAACACCAATGCCGCGCCGGTCCGATAGCCCATCGGCTCGCGTTCGGCCTCAGTCAACAGGCCGCGCGCCGAGCTGGCAATCTCGACCGTCTCGACCAGCGACTGCACGGAATGGCGGGGGACGTAGAGCAGATAATCGCGATGCATGTTGGCGACGTCGGCCATGCCGCCTTGCCCGGGCAGCCGGATAAGGCTGCCGTCACGCTTGCGCAGCGCAATGGTGTTGACGCGCCCACGGCGGTCGACCTGCGCGGCACCGACGATCTCATGCGTCACCGCGCCGGCCTGGTAGTAGGTCGAATAGGTGTCGTCGCCGCCGGCATGCGCCACCGCCGTCTCGCAATCGAGGCTTTCGATCAGCGACAGGATCATCGGGCTCGGTGCTATGTCGAGATGGCCGCAACTCATGGTGGCGATGATCATGTCCGGCGCGTGCGTCGCTTTGGCCAGCCGGTAGGCGACATTGGCGAGCGGCGACACCGCGCCGGCACTGGCAAAGCTCTCATTGTCGAGCTCAGCGGCGATGCGGGCGGCGATGATCTCGTCGATGGACGCCTCCTTGTTGCCGTGCACGAGCCTGGGCATTGCGAGGACTGTTTCAGCGCGGACTTTTGCAGCGTCTTGAACCCGCTCCGGCACGCCTTCCGAAGGCATGCTCAGGCTGTCCGACAAAGGTATTTCCTTGGCCGCGAACGCCCCCGCCAACGCTTGATAATCCGTCACATAGAATGGCAGGCAGGAGGCGGGATAGGCGCCGCCTGGTGCCAGCGCGATCGCCGACACCTGGTTGCGGGTCAAAATGCTCTGCCGACCATTATGCCGCAGCGCTCCGACCGGGACGATCTCCTCGACCGTCACCAGCACCTCGCGCGCCGCGCCGGCCATGGCGAAATCCAGCGCCCGTGGTCCGATGATCTGGACATTGCCGCTCTCGTCGGCACGCTGGGCATGGACGACGAACGTATCGAGCCGCAAGGCCGGGATGATCCCGGTCGTGATTCCCGCGATCGGATCGGGCGCGGCGATCGCACCCGGCACGCGCGCCAGCATGTCCGAACCCTCCGGAAGCTGAAACGGCATCAACGGCAGGTTCTGCTGCCCCGCCCGCAGCGCCTGGATCATGGCCAGCGCCGTCCAGTCGCGGACCGGCACGGCATTGGTCTCGGCAGCCGCGCGGAAGCGCGGCGGCAAGCCAAAAATATCGAGGCTGGAAAAGCAGATATCGACCTCCGCCACGGCATTCGCTTCGAGAAGCAGTTCGAGCGGCAGGCCGCCGGCCCAGCAGACATAGCGAAGATCCTTGACGCCCAAGCGGGCGATGGCCCGCAACAAGGCGATCGGCAGCCGGGCAAAATGATGGCCACCGACACCGAAGACGCCGCCGCCGCCGACCATCGCCGCCAGCCCTTCGACGTCGGTGAAGCGCGGCCGGTTCGGCTTGACCAGGGAGATCATTGCCCGGCCTTCTTCGCCCGCGCGGCACTCTTTTCCGCGAACGCCTTCACCCGCTGCTGTCCGATCTGGCTGCGATAAAGCCCGCCCAGAATGTCGCGCTCCATGGCAAGGCCTTCGGCCAGATCGTCCGACACGGCATGCGCGGTCAGCGCTTTCAGCCCTTCGATCGCTGCGGCCGGTTCGGCGGCGATCATCTCGGCGAGTTCCAGCACCCGCGGCATCAGCCTTTCGGCATCGACGATCTCGTTGACCAGACCGGCGCCGACGAACTCGGAAGCCGGCACGATGGCGCCGGTCATCAGCAGAAAATTGGCGCGGTTGCGGCCGAGCTTCTGGACGCTGCGCTGGGTGCCGCCGCCGCCGGGGACCAGCCCGAGCTTGATCTCGGGCAGGCCGAGCTTCGCGAACTGGTTGGCGATGACGATGGCGCAGCACAGCACCAGCTCCATGCCGCCGCCGAGCGCAAAGCCGTTGACCGCGGCGATGACCGGCTTGCGGTTGTTCTCGACCGCCGCATACATGCGCGTGCCGGCGGCCTGGAAGGCGTCGAACTCGATAGCTGTCTGGGCAGCGTATTCCTTGATGTCGGCGCCGGCCATGAAGCCGCGCCCCTCGCCTGTCACCACGATCGCGCCAACGCTGTCATCCTGCGACAGCGCCTCGAAAACCTCGGTGATCTCGCTTTGCATCAGCCGGTTCATGGCGTTGAGCTGATCGGCGCGCCGGAAGGTGACGACTGCGACGCGCCTGGATATTTCCAAGCTGAGTGTCTGGTAAACGCTCATCGTCAGACAGCATCCACGGTCATGTCGCCGGACGCCTCAAGCGCTGCAATCTCGCCGCTGGAGAGGCCGAACTCGGCCAGTATCTCGCGGCCATGCTGGCCGACCAGCGGCGCCGGCCGTTCTATGGTAGCCGGCGTCTCGCTCATCTTGACCGCCGGCGCGACCACCCTGACCTTGCCGCCGCGCGGATGATCGTAGCTGGTGATCATGCCCAGGTGCTTGACCTGCGGGTCCTCGGCTGCGCGCCTTATGTCCTTCACCTCGGCACACCAGATGTCGGCTGCCAGCAGCCGCGCCAGCAGGTCCTGCGTGGCAAACTTCCTGGTTTCGGCGTTGACCTTGTCGAACACCTCGTCGCGCCTGTCGAACAGCGTCTTCAGATCGTCGTAGACAGCAAGCTGCGGCGCCTCCAGCACTTCATACAGCGTCTTGAACGGGCTCATGGCGATCGACACATAGCCGCCGTCCTTCGCTTCATAGACACCGAACGGCGCCTGCATGCCGGGGTGGCCGATGCCGGAATTCGGGCGCACGAAATCCTCGCCGAGATTGAGCACGGCGACATATTCCTGATTGAGATGCGCCAGCATGCCGGCGAGCAGATTGACCTCGATCTTCTGGCCCTTGCCGGTCTTCTCGCGATAGTAGAGCGCCGACAAGATGCCGTAGACCATGTTCATGGCGCCGATCTGGTCGGCGAGGCCGGCGCCGGCCGGAACAGGCGCCTGGTCGCCGCGGCCGGTGTTGGAAATCAGCCCGGACAAACCCTGGATCAGCATGTCCTGGCCGGGACGCTCGACATAGGGGCCTTCCTCGCCATAGCCGGAGCCCGAGCAATAGATGATGGCGGGATTGACCGCCCTGAAATCCTCGTAGCCATAGCCGAGCCTGGCGAGCACGCCGGGGCGGAAATTCTGCACCACCACATCCGCCTTCTTGGCCATGTCCATGATGATGGCATGCACCTTGCGACTTTTCAGGTTGAGCGCGATGGAGCGCTTGTTGCGGTTCCAGGCGAGGAAATTCGGGCTTTCGGAGCCGCCGACCCATTTGGCGAAGAAGGTCATGCCGCGGAACATGTCGCCGGCACCGGCACGCTCGATCTTGATGATGTCGGCGCCCATGTCGCCGAGCAGCTGCGTGGCGAACGGCCCTTGCAGCAGATGGCTGAAATCGAGAATGCGGACGCCTTCGAGGGCTTTGTTCATTTCATGTCTCGTTGGTTGTCAAAGCAGGTCGGGTACGTAGCGGGGTGCTGCGGTGAGGCCGCCGTCGACGCGCAGGTCGGTACCGGTGGTGAAGCCGGCGGCGTCGGAGGCGAGATACACGGCAGCTTCTGCCACTTCGGACGGTTTGCCGATGCGGCCGAGCGGGTGCATCTTCACCCAGGCCTTGGCGAGGTTGCCGCCGATCTCCTTGACCAGTTTATCGTTCATTGGCGTGTTGATGGTGCCGGGCGAGATCGAGTTGACGCGGATGTTGAGCGGGCCGAACTCGACCGCCATCTGGCGCGTCATCGCCATCACCGCACCCTTGGCGCCGGCATAGGCGGTCCAGCCGTCGAGCCCGATATGCCCTTGCGCCGAGGCCATGTTGATGATCGAGCCCGATTTCTGCGCGATCATATGCGGCAGCGCATATTTGCAGCCGCGGAACACGCTGGTCAGGTTGACGGCGATCAGCCGGTGCCACTGCTCGTCGGTCATCTCATGGACCGGCATGCCGCCGATGGCAACGGCGGCATTGTTGACGAGAATGTCGAGATGGCCGGTCTTGCCGATGGCTGCGTCGATCAGGGCGACGATATCGGCCTCCTCCGCCACGTCGCAATGGACGTAGTCGGCGCGGTGGCCGGCGGCGCGCAGCTCGGCTGCGAATTTTTCACCCTTCTCGTCGGCGATGTCGCCAAGGAAGACATGCGCGCCTTCCCTTGCCATCGCCTCGCTGATCGCGTGGCCGATGCCGTCGGCGGCGCCGGTGACAATTGCGGTTTTCCCTTTGAGACGATCCATTTCAGCCTCCAATGGCGCGCCGGCGCTTCGCTTCGTCGAAGGCAACGGCGGCAATGATGATCATGCCCGTGATGACCAGTTGCCATTCGGTCGGCAGGCCGAGGCCGCGCAGGCCGTTGGACAGGAATTGCAGGATCAGCACGCCGAGCGCCATGCCGGTCAGGCTGCCGATGCCGCCGGCAAGGCTCACCCCGCCAAGCACGGTGGCGGCAACGACCTGGAACTCGAAATTCAGCCCGGCCGTATGCTGCGCCGAACCGACGCGGGCTGCCAGGATGATGCCGGCTACCGTCGCCAGCAGCGCGCTGATGATGAAGCAGGTGAACTTGACGCGGCGCACGTCGTAACCCGCCAGCCGTGCCACTTCCGGATTGCCGCCGACGGCATAGATCTGCCGCCCGAACGGCCGGTGCTGCATCACGTAGGCGAAGACGGCGAGCAGGACGATGGCGATGACAGCCGAATAGGGAACGACGTTGAACAGGCGGCCGTCCGACAGCGCGATGAAGCTGTCGAGCGCGGCATCGTCTGGAATAGCGCGCTGGCCGGTATAGAGATAAACGCCGCCGCGCATGATGAACATCGTGCCCAGGGTCACGATCAGCGAGTTGATGCCGGCATAGGCCGTCAGATAGCCATTCACGACGCCGATGATCAGCCCGAACAGCAGCGCGCCACTGATGCCGAGCAGCAGAGAATTCGTGTCGTTCATGATGATGATCAGCGGCAGGGCGATGGTCGCCAGCAGCGAGCCGATCGAGATGTCGACCTCGCCTGATATGAAGACGATGGCGCAGCCGATGCCGGCTGTCAGCGCCAGCGAAGCCTGACCGAGCACATTGGTGATGTTGCGCACGGAGAAGAAATTCTCGGCGGTGAAGGAAAAGAACGCGATCACCAGAATGAGGCAGAGGAGCAATGCCAATTCCTGGCGCGCGACGAGCCGCGCCAGCATGGACGGCCCAGCTTTCATGGTGTCGGTGCTTGCCAGGCTCATCGCTTGGTCCCTTTGCGAAGCGTCATCGTCTTAGCCGATTGCCGCATTGAGGATGTTCTCCTGCGTGGCCTCGTCGCGAGGCATGATCGCGGTGAGGCGGCCTTCGCACATCACCGCGATGCGGTCGGCAAGCCCCAGCAGCTCGGGCATTTCGGACGTCATCATGACGACCGCCAGGCCCTCGCCGGCGAGCCGGTCGATGAGCGCAAAAATCTCCGACTTGGCGCCGACGTCGATGCCGCGGGTCGGCTCGTCGACGACGATCACCTTGAGACCGCGCATCAGCCAGCGCGAGATCAGCACTTTCTGCTGATTGCCGCCGGACAGATTCTTGACCTGCTGGAACAGGCTGGGCGTCCGGATGCGGAAACGGTCGACATAGTCCTGCACCGCCTTGCGTTCGCTGACCTTGTCGACGAAGCCCATTCTGGCGAAGGCGCCGAGTGAGGCGAGGCTGGCATTCTGGTAGACCGGCAACTCGCCCATCAGCCCCTCGCTCTTGCGGTCCTCGGTGAGCAGGCCGATGCCGAGCCGGACGCCGGTGTGCGTTTCGTGCGGCAGCAGCCGGCTGCCATCGACCGAAATGACGCCGGAAGTGATCGGGTCGTAGCCGACGATGGCCTTGGCGAGCTCGGTCCGGCCGGCCCCCATCAGGCCGAAGAAGCCGAGGACCTCGCCGGCATGCGCCTCGAACGACACATCCTTCAGCTTCTTGGCGGTGCTGAGCCCTTCAACGGAAAGCGCGACCTTGCTGCCCGGCGCGCCGCGCTTACGAGGGAACAGGTTTTCGATGCGCCGGCCGATCATGTCCTGGATCAGCGTGTCGTTGGTGTGCTCGCCGATCGGCCTGGTCGAGACGTGGCGGCCGTCGCGCAGCACGGTCACGGTGTCGGCGATCTCGAAGACCTCGTCGAGCTTGTGGCTGACATAGAGCACCGCGATGCCCAGCGCGGCCAGCCGGCGGATGACGGTGAACAGCAGCGAGACCTCGTTCGGCGTCAGCGAGGAGGTCGGCTCGTCCATCACCACGACGCGGGCCTCATGGGCGAGTGCGCGGGCGATCTCGACCATCTGCTGCTGGCTGACCGGCAGCGATCCCGTGCGCGCCGCCGGGTCGACATTGAAGCCGATACGCTTGAACAGAGCGGCCGCATCGGCACGGATCTTCTTCCAGTCGATCGAGCCGCCTTTGCCGGTCGGATAGCCTTCGAGGAAGATGTTTTCGGCGACGCTGAATTCGGCGATCAGCGCGATCTCCTGGAACACCACCTTGATGCCCTCTTTCAGGCTATCGCGCGGCGACTTGATGTCGGCCTCGCGGCCGCGCAGGCGGATGGTGCCGGCATCCTTGCCGTAGACCCCGGCCATGATCTTGATCAGCGTCGACTTGCCGGCGCCGTTCTCGCCCATCAGGGCATGGATTTTGCCGGGTTCCAAGGTCAGATCGACATTGTCCAGCGCCACCACGCCGGGAAAACGCTTGCCGATACCGCGCATCTCCAGCGCCGGCACGCTTTTGTCGACAGCCACGGTTTCGCCGGGGTGAAGGAAATCAACCGACATTGGCTCTGTTCCGCACGATGTCGAGATAGGTCGCCAGGATGATGACGATTCCAGGCACCACCATCTGCAGATCCTGGTTCCAGCCGAGGATGATGATGCCGTTGTCGATGACCTTCAGCACGAGCACTCCAAGCAACGTGCCGAGCAGCGAACCGCGGCCGCCAAGCAGGCTGGTGCCGCCGAGGATGACGGCGGCAATCACCGTCAGCTCGAAGCCGCGGCCGGCGGTCGGCTGGCCGGCATTCATCAGCGACGACAGGATCATGCCGGCGACGCCGACGCACAGGCCGGTGACGACGAAGGCGAACAGCTTCAGCCGTTGCGAGCGCACGCCGGAGAGGCGGACCGCTCGCTCATTGGCGCCGACAGCGTAGAGATAACGGCCGAGCGTGGTGAAGCGCAGCGTTGCCGCGGCCAGCGCGAAAATCAGCGCGGCAACGACCACGGGCAGCGGGATCGCGCCGAGATAGCCGGCGCCGAGATCGGTGAAGCTTGCAAGCCGGTGGTGGTTCTGCACCGCCTCGCGGGTGAACAGATAGACGCCGCCCTGCAGCATCATCATGGTGCCGATCGTGGCGATCAGCGAGTTCACCTTGAGCCTGGTGACGACCAGCCCGTTGAACAGCCCGACGGCACCGGCAAAGGCGAGCGCCGCCAGCAGGCCGAGCGTCAGGCTGTGCGTTGAATTGAGCACGGCCATGCCGATGCAGCCGACAAAAGCCAGCGATGCACCGACCGACAGGTCGACTTCCGCGGTGATGATCAGCATCGTCATGCCGGAGGCGACGATCAGCACCAGCGCGCATTGGCGCAGGATGGCGATGATGTTGGCCTCGGAATAGAATTGCGGCGCGGCAATCGAGATGGCCATGCAGAGCACGGCCAGGATCACGCCGAGCACCAGCTGGCTGCTGCCCAGCAGCTGGCCGCCGATGAAACGCCTTGGCGCGGAGGATTGCGTAAGCTCGCTCATGTCCATTTCATTTCCGGGCCGCATCGGGTGCCGTCGCCGTCTGGAAACTGCCGGCCAAAACAGGGCGGTTGACCTGTTTTGCCGTCGGCATCCGATCCGATGCCCTTCCCGCCGCGCGGGAAGGGCTAGCCGGAATCCTTACTTCTTCAGATCGGCGGAAGTTTTCATGCATTTTTCCGGTGGCTGAAGCGCATTGACGGCATCCCATTTGATTTTGCGTGTGGTGCCATCGTAGTCGTAGAACTTGTTCCAGTCGTCGCCGTTCATCGGCGCGGTCGGGCTGACGATGTGTTCCGGCACCTCTTCGCCGTTGAAGAGCTTAACCGCTGCATCGATGGCGGTGTAGCCTTCCTTTTCAGGGAACATCGCGGCTTCGATGCGATAGGACGGCTCGTTCTGCATTGCATTCATGAAGGCGAGGCCTTCGCCGCCGGTGCCGACCGTCAACAGGCCGTCCTGCGACTTGCCGGCCGCTTTCCAGGCCTGAAGGCCGCCGAGCGAGGAGGAATCGTTGATGCCGTAGATGATGTTGATGTCGGCGTTCTTGGCAAGTGCCGCCGAAGAGACCTCGAGCGCGCGATCGGGATTGCCGCCACCGTCGAGGTCGTGGACCATGACCGCGTCGGGGATGATGGTCTTGAGGCCATCCATGAAACCCTGCGACCGCAGCACCGTGGCGGACAGCAGCGGCAGGCCGACATTCATCACCTTGGCTTTGCCTTCGAGCTTTTCCTTGGCGTATTTGCCGGCTTCGACGCCGGCGGTGTAGCCGGTGTCGTAGTCGCAGATCGCGACCATTGTGGTCATGCCCTTGACCGGATTGCCTTCGAGCACGACTGGAACGTTGTTGGATTTCGCCTGGCGCAGCAGCGGCACGACGCCTTCCTCGTTGACGGGCGTGATGATCAGGACGTCGACGCCCTTGGCCATGAAATCTTCGGCGGCGGAGACCTCCTTGGCAACGTCCAGATTGGCGTCCTGCACCTCGAGCTCGATACCGAGTTCTTTGGCGCGGGACTGCATGCCCTTGATGACGTTCTGATACCACTCATGCGTGGCGTAGTTGGTGACGTAGCCGATGCGCTTCGGCATGTTTTCGGCGTGTGCCGCGGCGGCGCTCAGAGCCAGCACCGCCGCCGAGGCAAACAGCATCGATTTGGACCAGTTCATGTTTCTTCTCCCTGTATTTCTTGTCAGTTGCTGAACGGATAGTCCCGCCGTTCCGGGTCGGCACGTGAAGAGGCGGCAGCTTCGCCCGCGCCCAGCGCCGCCGATATCGTCTCGGCCGCTGCCTTCGTCCGCTCGAATACGGTGCTGCGATCGAAGCGGGCGGCCTTTTGCGGCAGGAAGGGGACGGTGAGCGCGGCAATGACGGCGCCGGTATGGTCGCGCACCGGCATCGAGATGTTGGTGCAGCCCTCGACAGCCAGCGAGGCGCGCATTTCATAGCCGAGCCTTGCGACCTCGTTCAGCCGCGCTTCGATTTCCGCCCGGCTGCCTTGGCCTTCGCCTGCGGCGACGATCCGTTCGACGATGCGGTCACGCTCGGCGCGGCTCGAATGCGCCAGCAGCACCGCGCCGGAGCTCGTTTCGAGTATCGGGAAATGCGAGCCAAGGGCAACCGAATAACGCATCGGCAAAGGCGAATCGATCTGCAGCACGACCAGTGCGCTCTCGCCTTCGCGCACGACCAGATGGCAGCTCTGGTCGGCATTGGCGGCGAGGCCGCGCATCACCGGCAGCGCACATTCGACCAGGCGGTTCACCGGGGGATGCATATGCGCCAGCTCGAACAGCTTCAGCGACAGGCGGAAGCGGTCCGATTGCGTCCGGAAAATGTAGCCGCGCTTCTCCAGCAACAGCAGGATGCGGTAGATCTCGTGAATGGAGCGCCCCATTCCGGTGGCGATCTCGGTCTGGGTCAGCGGCTCGCCGCTGGCAGCCATGAATTCCAGTATGTCGAGCGCCTTCTCCACAGCGGGCACCCGATAGCCGTTGCGGCCGCTTTCGCCTTCGTCGACGATCTGGGCAATATCGGCGGCCATTACGCGACGCTCCGTTGCGGCTGGCCATGCCTGGTCTCGCGATAGAGCCGGTTCAGCCGATCCGCGAGCTCGGCCGCCTGCAATTCGCCGGCGATCGCCGCCGCGGCATGAGGGGCGCATTGGCGGAAGAAGCTGATGAAGCCCGGATGGGTCGGGCGCAGATAGGAGGCTTCGATCGTCGCCAGCGTCGAGGCGAAGAAGCCGCCCGAGAGAGCGTTGACCTCGGTATCCTGCCACGCCGCCAGCGACCCCGGCTGTCCGCCGGATTTCACATAGTCGCCGCGCTGATAGCCGGGCGAGCACAGAAATAGCGCGTAATCGATGGCTGCCTGCTTGTGTTTCGATTGGGCGCTGACGCCGATGCCGGCGCCGCCGAGCAAGGCGCCGGCGGATCGCGGCGTCGGCACGTCGGCGAAGCGCAGATACGGCCTGTCTGCCTTAGAGGCGTAGTTCACATAGCCGAAGGCGAACGGCACGTAGACCACGTCGTCATGCGCGATCATGTGATCGTAGCAACGGATCGGGTTCCATTTCGGCGAGTTCGGATGCGACAGCGCCGCAAGCTGGCGCAATTGCCCGACGGCCTGCGCGATTTTTTCCCCGGCGATGAACTCGTCGCCGTCTTCCCGGGGCTCACCCAGCGTCAAAAGCAGGCACATGGCGTCAGTCGGCACCAACGGCAGCCCAAGCCATTTGCCGTCCTTCAAGGCGCGCCGGCCGAGCTCCAGCACCTCGTCATGGCTGCGCGGCAGCGGTCCGTAGCGCTCCAGGAGATCGGGGCGATACGAGGCAACCTGACAGGCAGCATCGATCGGCAACGCCCATTGAAGCCCGTCCCTTGCGTAGGATTGCCAGGACGCGCCAACCGAATCCCGTTCGAAGCCGCGGCGCTGCTCGGCCGACAAATCGAACGGCACCATCAGCCCGCCTTCGGCGATATCGCCGATGAACGGATGGTCGAACACGACAAGATCATAGGCGCCGAGCACCGGACCAAGCGCGCCCTCGCCGAATTCGTAGAGGCTGCGGCGGTCCCATTCGATCTCAAGACCGGGATTGGCGGCACAATACGGCCCGATGCTGGCGTCGAGCGGACCCCAGCAGCGTCGGTGATCCCACGCGAGGCCGCGCAGTCTTGTCATGCCGAAATTCCTCCCAGAGGCGGCCATGCGCCGGCCCAGCCGATTAGTAGCAACTATTTTCACCTAGACAAGTAGTTTTTACATACGCAAAGCTAGTCCTCGCTTCCGTTTGGCGAGAAAGCCGCCCAACCATCCTTGGTGCGCATCGCGTTGCCGCCGGCCTGCAACCAAAGGCTGCGATGGATCTGGCTTTTGGGGAACTTTCGCGACGAACATTCGTTCGGTTGGCGCAGCCATCTGGAGCAGCATCACTGGAATCAGCAGCCACGTCGCAGGGAGCGGACTAAATGGACCAACCGTGGGCGCGGCCATGAACCGGTTTACCGCCTTGGCATTCGCCGCGTTCTGGCGATAACTTCGATCTGGGTATTGTTTCTGGTTCCTTAGGATTTGGCTCTGGTTGCTTGGGATTTGGAGGGGTTCTCGACAGGTCGACCGCTTAACGATGACGTCCGCCGCATGCGGTTCTGCCAGCCGGAGCCGCGTGCGTGAAGAAACTGTCGCCAGGAGCACACCGGCGCGCACATTCGGGGTTGGCAGCCACGCTGCCTGCAACGTTCCAATCGGTTTTCAGGAAACGGCGAGATCTCATGCTGCTGAGGGTGATCGTTCGAAACTGTGCCGCCATCCGTCTTGGCTGCCTCGGCGCGACGATTTTGCTGGTCGGGCTGCTTGCCGGCTGCCAGGGCGGCGTGCTCGATCCGCAAGGGCCGGTGGGGGCGGCGCAGCGGACGATCCTGCTCAATTCGGTTGCTATCATGCTGGCCATCGTCATCCCGACGATCGTGGCGACGCTCGGCTTTGCCTGGTGGTTCCGGGAAACCAACACAAGAGCGCGGTACCTGCCGGAATGGGCCTATTCCGGACGAATCGAACTGGTGGTCTGGTCGATCCCCATCCTCGTCATCCTGTTTCTGAGCGGCATCATCTGGATCGGGTCGCATGACCTCGATCCAATGAAGCCGCTGGATTCGCAGCAAAAGCCGCTTGAGGTGCAGGTCGTCTCGCTCGACTGGAAATGGCTGTTCATCTACCCCGAGCAGAATGTCGCGAGCATCAACCAGCTCGTGGTGCCGGCGGGCAGGCCGGTGCATTTCTCGCTTACCTCGGCAAGCGTCATGAACGCGTTCTTCGTGCCTCAGCTTGGCGGCATGATCTATACGATGAATGGCATGACGACGCAGCTTCACCTGCAGGCGGATCAGCCGGGCGAATTTTATGGGCGGTCGGCCCATTTCAGCGGTGACGGTTTTCCAGGCATGCAATTCGTGCTGCATGCAGTCGCAGCGGATGCCTTCGACGCGTTCGTCAATTCGGCGCGAAGCCAGGGACAGGCACTCGACAAGGCCAGCTACCAGGAACTAGCCAGACAGAGCATCGACGTGCCGCCTTCGACCTATCGCTCGGTCGAGCCGAACCTTTTCCATGAAATCGCGACGCAGGGCGTTCCGCCCGCGCCCGGTCCCCAGGCCGGTCGCCCCGAGCCGAGCGTATCGCCCAAGACAGGAGGCTGACAATGCTCGGAAAATTGAGCTGGGACGTCATTCCGTTCGATCAGCCTCTGCCGATGATCGCCTCGGCGGTCGTCGCCCTGGCAATCCTCGGCGTGCTGGCCTGGGTCTTCCTGGCCGGCCATTTCCCCTATCTGTGGCGCGAATGGATCACCAGCGTCGATCACAAGCGGATCGGCGTCATGTACACGCTGCTGGCGCTGCTGATGCTGCTGCGCGGCTTCAGCGACGCCGTCATGATGCGGTCCCAGCAAGCCCTCGCCTTCCAGGCGCCCGGCTATCTGCCGCCCGATCACTTCAACCAGGTCTTTTCCGCCCACGGCACCATCATGATCTTTTTCGGGGCGATGCCGTTCGTCATCGGACTGATGAACCTGGTCGTGCCGCTGCAGCTCGGCGTCCGCGACGTTGCCTTTCCGACGCTCAACTCGGTGAGCTTCTGGCTCACCGCCACCGGTGCGCTGTTGGTCAACATCTCGCTGGTGATCGGAGAATTCGCCCGTACCGGATGGCTGCCCTACCCGCCGCTCAGCGAGACCGCCTACTCACCGGGCGTCGGCGTCGACTATTATCTGTGGGCGGTGCAGATATCGGGCGTCGGAACGCTGCTCACCGGGATCAATTTCGTCACCACGATCCTGAAGATGCGGGCGCCCGGCATGAGCTACCTGCGCATGTCGATGTTCTGCTGGACCTCACTCGCCGCCAGCCTGCTCATCGTCGCCGCCTTCCCGATCCTCACCGCCACGCTCGCGATGCTGACGCTCGACCGCTATTTCGGCTTTCATTTCTTCACCAATGAAGCCGGCGGCAACATGTTGATGTTCGTGAACCTGATCTGGGCCTGGGGCCATCCCGAGGTCTATATCCTCGTCCTGCCGGCGTTCGGCATCTTCTCGGAGGTCATCTCCACCTTCTCCAGCAAGCCGCTGTTCGGCTACCGCTCGATGGTGGCCGCGACGCTCTTCATCTGCATCGTCTCCTTCATGGTGTGGCTGCACCACTTCTTCACCATGGGCGCCGGCGCCGACGTCAACGCCGCGTTCGGCATCGCCACCAGCATCATTGCTGTCGGTACCGGCGTGAAGATCTACAACTGGATGTTCACCATGTATGGCGGCCGCATCCGCTTCGCGACGCCAATGCTGTGGTCGCTGGGCTTTATGGTGACGTTCGTCATCGGCGGTATGACGGGCGTGTTGCTGGCCGTGCCGCCGGCCGATTTCCTGCTCCACAACAGCCTGTTCCTGGTGGCGCATTTCCACAACGTCATCATCGGCGGTGTGCTGTTCGGCGCCTTCGCGGGATATACCTACTGGTTTCCAAAGGCATTCGGTTTCCGGCTGCACGAGGGCTGGGGCAAGCTGGCCTTCTGGCTGACTCTGATCGGCTTCTACGTCACTTTCGTGCCGCTCTACGCTGTTGGCCTGCTCGGCATGACCCGCCGAATGCAGCATTTCGACGTGTCGGCATGGTATCCCTGGGTGCTGGCTGCCGGCGTCGGCATGTTAATCACTACCGCCGGCGTGGTCGCGCAGATCGTACAGCTCGTCGTCAGCATCCGGCAGCGCGCGGCGCTTCGCGACGCCACCGGAGATCCCTGGGACGGCCGCTCGCTGGAATGGGCCACGCCCTCGCCGCCGCCGGTCTTCAACTTCGCCGCGCTTCCGCATGTCGAGGGCGAAGAGCCCTACTGGAGCATCAAGCAGCGGGCACGCGAGCAAAACCGGCTGCGCGACGAGCCTGACTACGAGCCGATCGAGATGCCGCGCAACAGTCCCACCGGGTTCATCTGCGCCTTCTTTGCGACCGTAATGGGTTTTGCCCTCATCTGGCACATCTGGTGGATGGTGGCGCTCGGCGCTCTCGGTGCTTTGGCCACCTTCGTCGTATTCGCGTGGCGCGACATCCCCGAATACGTCATTCCTGCCGCCGAAGTCGCCCGGATCGACCGCGCCAACCGAAGTGCCCGCCGCGAGGCGCTGGTTACCTACACAGGGCCAAGGCCATGACCGCGATCGATGTTCGAGAGCGTGACCCTTACCGCCTCCATGGCGGGCACGGCCATGCACCTGGCCACGGCGACGGCGGCCCGGCACCGATCCGGATCGTCGTCGGCTACGGCTTCTGGATCTTCCTCCTGAGCGACATCGTGATGTTCTCGGCCTTCTTCGCGGCCTACGCCGTGCTGGCGGGCAAGACGGCGGGCGGACCAAGCGGGGCCGAGCTGTTCGACCTGCGCAACGTCGCGATCGAGACGGCGGCCCTGCTTTTGTCGAGTTTTACCTGCGGTCTCGCCAGCCTCGCCGTGACAGCGCGGCGAAGCTCCTGGTTCTATGTCGCGATGGCTGTCACTTTCGTGCTCGGCGCCAGCTTCATCCTGCTCGAGTTGCGCGAGTTCGCCCATATGGTTGCCCGCGATGCCGGACCGACGCGCAGTGCTTTCCTGTCGGCGTTCTTCACGCTGGTTGGATGCCATGGCCTTCACGTGACGGCGGGGCTGCTGTGGCTGCTCACGATGATGGCGCAGATCTTCGCCAAGGGATTCCGTGACGATATTCTTCGGCGTTTCATGTGCTTCAGCCTGTTCTGGCACGCCCTCGACATCATCTGGGTCGCCCTGTTCACGGTGGTCTATCTCCTGGGAGCAAGTCGATGAGCAATGCGGACGATCGCCACGCGCAACGGCGCGACACCGATGGGCTGGAGCGCTACGACATCGATACGGCGCCGGGTGACGAATACCTCGGCGACACCGAAGTCGGATCCGGGCTACGCGGCTATGTGATCGGCCTCGGGCTGGCAACGCTGTTGACCATCGCCTCGTTCTGGTTGCTCGGAACCAACCTGATATGGGCACCCGGCATTCCGGTGGCGCTGGTCGTGCTTGCGATCGCCCAGATGGGCGTGCATCTCGTCTTCTTCCTGCACATCACGACGGGGCCGGACAACACCAACAACGCTCTAGCGCTTGCCTTCGGCGTGCTGATCGTAGTTCTGGTGATTGGCGGCTCGATCTGGATCATGGCCAACCTCGACCACAATTTGATGCCGATGAACGCGATCATGAACATGAACCGCTGATGCATGTCGCGCAAAAGTGTGCAGCGGTTTTGTGATAACGACATGCGTAAAAACAAGAATCTAAAGCGCGTCGCATGAGGCCGATCGAACGCGACGCGCTTTAGCGATTATTCCGGCCGTTCGCCGCAGTTCATGCGACAGCGAGCTCCGGTCTCAAGCCCGTTCGAATGTGCCGACGAGCTCGGCCTCTCCCACGACGTGCGGCGCGGCCTGTTTCAGCACGTCTTCGACGGCAGCCTTCTCGTCGAGACGCAGCGTCTCGACGTCGACCGCAAGAAGCCGGAAATGGTAATGGTGGAGCCCATGCCCAGGCGGCGGCTGGGGGCCGTCATAATGAGGATTGCCGAAATCATTGACGCCGTGTCCGAGGCTCTCGGTCTTGGCGCCGGCGGTCGTGCCTTCGGGAAGAAAGTTCCGCTGTGCGTCGATGTCGTAGACCGCCCAATGACGGAACATGCCTGAAGGGGCGTCGGGGTCCTCGACGGCCAGGACGAAGCTTTTGGTTCCTTGCGGCGCGTCCGTCCACTCCAATGGCGGCGAGACGTTGCCGCCGTCGCGGGAATAGCGCGGCGGTATTTTTTCGCCATCGGCAAAGGCAGAGCTTTGAGCGTGAAAGCCATGGTCTCGATCTCCCTGGCTGAGGTTCCCGCATAACAACCGCGAGCCACCGATGTTCCGGGCAGCCACCTGGTCAAACCCGCAGCCGGCCGTTGGCCGGAACATTCGCCGAGGAAGCGGGTTTTTCGGTTCGGACGCATCGCCGCGGAATGGCGGCAAGAGGCTCGGCAATGGACGAAGGGCGCGACATGACCGGGCTAAGCGGTAAGCAACCAAGCGGGGCGAAAGGTGTTGTGGTCGCATTCTCCGTGCCGGGCGGCGAGACAATCTATACCCACGAGCGGGAAACCGTCGCTGCCGTTGCGCGCACGATTGCGGCGTTGAAGGGCTTTGCCTTCCGCCAGGGCCTGCGTGACGGCGGCGGTGACAGTGGCCGACTGTATTTCGTGCCGGACGACAGCCTGCTTGCCGTCGATGCGCTCCAACTGGGCATAAACGGGCCGGACGACCTCTTCGGCGGTGTGGTGCCCTGGCGCCTCGCAACCACCAAGGCCATAACCCACGAGCTGGTGGACGGATCGGCGGCACGGCCAAAAGAATGGCACGCCGGCTTCGGCAGGGCCGTCGCCGCGGCCGTACTGCCCGGTTACACCGCATTTTCACGCCACGACGCGCTGCGCGCAGCGCAACGTCTGCTGGAGCTCGGGCTGGTCCGGTTCAAGCCACCGCGCGCTTCGCGGGGCCGCGACCAGCACACCGCCGCGACGGTCGGCGATGTCGAAAGGCTGCTGGACCAATATCCATCCTCTGACCTAAGCGAATACGGCCTTGTTCTCGAAACGCAGCTTCGCGACATCGTTACGCTGAGCGTTGGCAGAACCATGATCGACGAATTGTCGATCAGCTATTACGGCACCCAGCGGACGACGACCGACAACGACGGACAGCCCGTTTACGGCGGATCCGATCTGGTCGTCGTGCGCGGCGGATGGGAGGCGCTGGATGAGCTGCGATTATCGCCGACGCTGGGTTTGGCCGTGGCGCAGGCGAGAACCTATGACGCAGCGATGGATGGTTATCCCGGATTTTTCGCCTCACGGCGCAACTACGACATCGGCCAAGGTGTCGATTCCTCGGGCATCTGGCGATCGGGTGTGCTGGAAGCCAGCTGGCGGATCGGTGGCAGCAGCAGCGCCGAGCTGGCAGCGATGGACGCCATGAAGCGCGACCCCGACATGCAGATCGTGCATGTCTCCGCCGTCAAGCAGTTCGGCAGCACTGCGCGGCTGCCGCCGAACGCAGCAATCCACTTCCACGGGGAGGACCCCGAGGAGGGTCAAATCACGCGTTATACCGTCGTCACCCAGGCGATCCGAGGGCCGATCGGGGAAGCCGGCCGATCGTCATTCTAGCCATGTCAGGTTGAAGTCAAGCACGCCTCCGGCAGGGAACATCCACCAATGGCCGAGTTTGTTTCGGGCAGGCAGCAAGTCAGAGACCGGAGGAAAAAATGATCGAGATGATTTCCGCTCCCCAGAACGTAGCCGCCTTTCGTGTCACCGGCACCGTGACGGCGGACGACTACGACAAAGTCATCCCGGCAATCGAAGCGAAACTGAGCGACCACAAGGACATCGGCGTCCTGACCGATCTTGCCGATTTCGAGGACATGACGGCTGGCGCCTTGCGGCGCGACCTGCAGTATGGGCTGAGCAAACTTGGCGAGCTCCACCGCTTCAAACGTGCCGCGGTGATTTCCGACAAGCAGTAGATCAAGGCCGCCACGGAAATGACGGACGCGCTGTTTCCGCAAATCGAGGCGCGGGTGTTCCCGGAGGACGAAAAGGCCCAGGCCCTGAAATGGGTGGCGGGCGTGCAATAGCGGCGTTGCCTGCAGGAGTGGTTACGGAAATGGCCATGCCAACCGTTTACGACAAACGACAGGATCCGGAAGGCCTCTGGGAGGTCTATGACAGCGAGAGCGACGAAGCCGTCGTGGTCGATGGATTGCCGCTTTCCGGTCTCGACGAAAGCGAAGCCGATGAAGCGATTGAAAAGCTCAATCGGGGCGATCTGACGTCGGACAACATCCCCGAGACGGTTCGGTCAGGGTGGCCTCCGACCAAGGACGGTTTGTGATGACAGCCTGACGGACGTCACCGAGGCGATCGGTCGCGGATCTACGACGAGGCCTTGACCCCGAGCTTGCGGGCCTTGTCCTCGAAGTCGTCACGAATGTCCTCGATCGTCGGCAGATGCAGTCGGCGCAGCTGGGCGTGCAACTTTTGGCAGCGTCGGAATTCAGGTCGCGCTTGAAATTGGTCGCGACCTCCTCGGCCGAGCCGTAACGGCGATAGCGCTCAATCTCGGTCTTCGTGGCCTGCTGGACATGTTCGAGCGTCTTGCGCTCGGCATCGGATTTTCCGTCCGGTTTGGCCCGCATGACCGGGTTGAAGGCTTTGCTGATAACGAATTCGACCAGTTCCTGCTGGGCGTGAGCCATGATTGTTCTCCCTCGAAGGAGGCCTGTCCGGGCCTAGAACGGTTCGTCGTTTCCCGGAAACGCTGAACCGCTCTATTTTTTCGTTTTGACGCAATTCCGAACGGAAAACCGTTCCACACTTTTACTGGAATTGCTCTAACCGCGGCGACAATTGAAGGTTCCTTGGCGGATTTCGTTACCGCTGCAGGTCAAGCGCAGTTCCTCGAAGTCACAGCCGAGCCTTGGTGGTGCGTGGCGTTGCCAGGAGCAGGCTTGTTTCGCTGCCGGTAATTCCGGGGATCAGGCGGATACGTCTCAGCACCGCATCGAACTCGCTCAGGGTCTGGGTTCCGAGTTCTATCACCAGATCCCAGCGGCCATTGGTGGTGTGGATGGTCGAGACCTCGGAGAAGCCGCCCAGCGCCCGAATGACGCGATCGGCGGCGTGGCCTTCGATCTCGATCATCATGATGCCACGCACGCGCTGATCGACCGCGTCGGCGCGCAGAATGACGGTGTAGCCGACGATGACGCCGTCCCTTTCAAGTCGCTCGATCCGGGACCTTACCGTTGCCCGGGAGACACCCAGGCTGACGGCAAGATCGGAAATGCTGCGCCGGGCGTCGTGCCGCAAAGAGGTGATGATCTGCTCGTCGAGCTGGTCCATGATTGCTCACAACGGAAGTAGATGATGCCACAATGGTAAGGCACTTCGACAAATTTGCCAATTTGACATGTTCATTCTGCCAGCGATGCCCGCTTCAATAAAGGCATCGTAATTCGGTGGGGTATGACAAATGCATTGCACAATCGTTGGGGCACCGATCCAGGCCGGCTCGGGTAGGATGGGCTGCGAGATGGGGCCGAGTGCGCTGCGCACGGCCGGCCTGGCCGGCGCGCTGACCGAGCTTGGCCATACGCTGACCGACCTCGGAACGATTGTCCCTGCCGATATGCGCCCTGTCGTACACGGCAATGCGGCGGTGAAGGCGCTGCCGGAAATCGCCGCCTGGACGGCGGCAATCAGCGAAACCGCCTATGCCGCGAGCGCCGATGCGATGCCGATCTTTCTCGGCGGCGACCACAGCATTTCGGCCGGCACGCTCGCCGGCATTGCCCGCCGGGCGGCGAATGCCGGCCGGCCGCTCTTCGTGCTGTGGCTCGATGCGCACCCCGATTTTCATACCCTCGACACGACGACCAGCGGCAATTTGCATGGTGTGCCGCTGGCTTATGCCAGCGGGCAGCCCGGCTTCGAGGGCTATTTCCCCCGCCTTGCAGCGCAGGTGGAGCCGGCTCGCATATGCGCGCTGGGGATCCGCAGCGTGGACCTGGCGGAAAGGGATGCATTGCGCAGAGCCGGCGTGACGGTCCACGACATGCGTTCGATCGACGAGCACGGCATCGCGCAACTGCTTCGCGCCTTTCTCGAACGGGTGAGCGCCGCCAACGGCATGCTCCACGTCAGCCTCGACGTCGATTTTCTCGACCCGTCGATCGCCCCGGCGGTCGGCACCACCGTCCCAGGCGGCGCCACCTTCCGCGAGGCGCATCTGGCGATGGAAATGCTGCATGACAGCGGCCTCGTCACCAGTCTCGACCTGGTCGAGCTCAACCCTTTTCTTGACGAGCGCGGCCGCACCGCCACGCTTTTGGTCGACCTGACCGCAAGCTTGATGGGCCGGCGGATCATGGATCGCCCGACGAGGGGGTTCTGAGCCATGACGGTCAATTTGAACATCGTTCCTTTCGTCAGCGTCGACCGCATGATGAAGCTGGTGCTTGCCATCGGCATCGAGCGCTTTCTGGTCGAGCTTGCCGCCTATATCGAAGAGGATTTCAGGCGTTGGGAGCTGTTCGACAAGACGCCGCGCGTCGCCTCGCACAGCATTGACGGCGTCATTGAGCTGATGCCGACCAGCGACGGGCAGCTTTACGGCTTCAAATATGTCAACGGGCATCCGAAGAACACGCGTGACGGCCGTCAGACCGTGACCGCTTTCGGCGTGCTTGCCGATGTCGGCAACGGCTATCCGATGCTGCTTTCGGAAATGACCATCCTGACCGCCCTGCGAACGGCGGCCAGCTCGGCGGTTGCCGCGAAATACCTCGCTCCCAAGGCCGCCCGGTGCATGGCGATCATCGGCAATGGCGCGCAATCGGAATTTCAGGCCATTGCGTTCAAGGCGCTGCTTGGCGTCGACAGGCTGCGCCTCTACGATATCGACCCGGCGGCCTCGACCAAATGCATGAAGAACCTTGCCGGCATGGGTTTCGACATCAAGCTCTGCGCGTCGGCGCAGGAGGCCGTCGAAGGTGCAGAGATCATCACCACGGTGACCGCCGACAAGCGGTCGGCAACAATCCTGACCGACAACATGGTCGGGTCCGGCGTGCACATCAACGCGGTCGGCGGCGACTGCCCGGGCAAGACCGAGCTGCATCGCGACATTCTGCTGCGCTCGAATATTTTCGTCGAGTATCCGCCGCAGACGCGCATCGAAGGCGAGAGCCAGCAGCTCGATGCGGACCATCCGATCACCGAATTGTGGCAGGTGATGACAGGAAAGGCAGCAGGCCGGACGGACGCCGGACAGATCACGCTGTTTGATTCCGTCGGCTTTGCGATCGAGGATTTTTCCGCGCTGCGCTACGTCCGCGATCAGCTTCAGCGGACCGGCCTTTACGAGGAACTAGACCTTCTGGCCGATCCCGATGAACCGCGTGACCTGTTCGGCATGCTGCTGCGCGCCGAAAAAGTGGCCGGGCTGGCGGTTGCCGGCAGCTGAGCTGCGATCCTGTCGGTCAGTCCTTCTTTTCCTGGTAGAGGCGCTCGGTGGCGCGGTCGCTTTCCCTGCGCTCCGCCGGGCCGCGACGGCGCTGCGTGAGCAGGGCGTAGGCGATCAGGATTGCCAGCAGCAGTGGACCGCCTGCAACAACGAGCAACCACAAACTAGTCTCAAACATCGAACCGTCTCCTTTCCTTCACAACCGGGAAGGACCAGAACCGTTCCTCCGTCTTATCGGAGGTCGCCCGCACGGCGTGGCGCGATTCAGGATTTAATGCTTCGAGCGGGGCGTTCCACGCCTTGTCTGCACTCAGGATGCCCTTATCTAGAGTCTTATCATTCGGTCACAGGCACTCTCTGCAAAGTGAAGGGAACCACAAGGGCTTTCCGACATTTGGTTGTTCAAGAGACAAACGTGCAGCCACACCGGCTCCGGGGCTAGGAATACCATGCGTGAGAATCAATCCGACGTCTTCGATCTGTTTTCCGAGGTTTACAAGAATGCGGCGCAGGAGGAGATAAGCCTCCAGCAATATCTGCTTGCCTGCCGCGAGGACAAGTCGATGTACGCCTCGGCGCCCGAGCGGATGGTCGAGGCGATTGGCGAGCCGACCTTTGTCGATACCAGCAAGGACGAGCGGCTTGGCCGTATTTTTTCGAACCGGACGATCAAGATCTATCCGACCTTCGCCGACTTTTACGGCATGGAGGATACGATCGAGCGTATCGCCGGTTATTTCCGCTATGCCTCGCAAGGGCTCGAGGAACGCAAGCAGATACTCTATCTCCTCGGCCCGGTCGGCGGCGGCAAGTCCTCGCTTGCGGAGCAGCTGAAAAGGCTGATGGAGCAGCGTCCGATCTATACGCTGAAGGTCGGCGGCCAGGTCAGCCCGGTGTTCGAATCGCCGCTCGGGCTGTTCGACCCCGACCGCATGGGCGACCTTTTGGAGGATAAATACGGCATCGCCCGGCGGCGGCTGAACGGCCTGATCTCGCCCTGGGCGGCCAAGCGCCTCGACGAATTGTCCGGCGACATCTCCAAATTCAGCGTCGTCAAGCTGATGCCGTCCAGGCTTCGCCAGATCGGCATCGCCAAGACCGAGCCGGGCGATGAGAACAACCAGGACGTTTCGGCCCTGGTCGGCAAGGTCGACATCAGGCAGCTGGAAAACTTCAGCCAGTCCGATCCGGATGCCTATTCCTATAGCGGCGGCCTGAACCGGACCACGCAAGGACTGCTCGAATTCGTCGAGATGTTCAAGGCGCCGATCAAGGTGCTGCATCCGCTGCTGACCGCGACCCAGGAAGGCAGCTACAACGGCACCGAGAATTTCGGCGCTTTCCCCTATCAGGGCATCATCGTTGCCCATTCCAACGAATCGGAATGGCTGCAGTTCAAGAACAACAAGAACAACGAGGCGTTCCTCGACCGTATCCTGGTGGTCAAGGTGCCGTATTGCCTGCGGGTCACCGAAGAGCGGCAGATCTACGAGAAGCTGTTGCGCGAAAGCGAATTGGCCTCCAGCCCCTGCGCTCCGGAAGTGCTCGATATCCTCAGCCGGTTCACCGTTTCGACCCGCCTGGCCGAACACGACAATTCGCCGCTCTACACCAAGATGCGCGTCTATGACGGCGAGAACCTCAAGGAAACCGATCCCAAGGCGAAGTCGGTCCAGGAGTACCGAAACGCGGCCGGTGTCGATGAAGGCATGACCGGCGTCAGCACCCGCTTCGCCTTCAAGATCCTGTCGCAGACCTTCAACTACGACACCGAAGAGGTGGCCGCCGATCCGGTGCATCTGATGTACATCCTGGAAGAGGCGATCAAGCGCGAGCAGTTCCCGAAGGAAACAGAGGCGGACTATCTCGATTTCATAAAGTCGGAGCTGGCGACCCGTTATGCCGAGTTCATCGGACACGAGATCCAGAAGGCTTATCTGGAATCCTATAGCGAATACGGCCAGAACCTGTTCGACCGCTACATCGCCTATGCCGATGCCTGGATCGAGGATCAGGACTACAAGGATACCGATACCGGCCAGATCCTCAATCGCGAGGTTCTGGACAACGAACTGTCGCAGGTCGAAAAGCCGGCCGGCATCGCCAATCCCAAGGACTTCCGCAACGAAGTGGTGAAGTTCACGCTGCGCGCGCGGGCCAGAAACCATGGCCGCAACCCATCATGGACAAGCTACGAAAAGCTGCGCGAAGTCATCGAGAAGCGGATGTTCGGGCAGGTCGAAGATCTGCTGCCGGTGATCAGCTTCGGCTCCAAGCAGGACAGCGTGACGGAGAAGCGGCATACCGAATTCGTGCAGCGGATGATCCAGCGCGGCTACACCGAGCGCCAGGTCCGCCGGCTGGTGGACTGGTACATGCGGGTGAACAAGGCGGGTTGAAGCCAGCCCGGGGTAACATATGCCGATCTTCATCGATCGCCGACTGAACCCGAAGGACAAAAGCCTCGGCAACCGGCAGCGTTTCCTGCGGCGGGCGCGCGAAGAGTTGAAGCGCACCATCCGCGATCAGATCCGCACCGGCAAGATCGCCGACGTGGACGCCGAGCATGCCGTTTCGATGCCGGCGCGAGGCACCGGCGAGCCGAGCTTCAAGGATGCCCGGAACAGCGGCAGCCGCCAGCACGTCCTGCCCGGCAACAAGCATTTTGCCCGAGGCGACCGGCTGCCTAAACCCGGCCAGGGCGGCGGCATGGGATCCGCCCCGGGGAGAACCGAATCGGAGGACGATTTCCGTTTCGTGCTGTCGCGCGAGGAGGTGCTCGACCTCTTTTTCGAAGACCTCGAACTGCCTGATATGGTCAAGCTCAACCTCAAGGAGATCCTCGCCTTCAAGCCGCGCCGGGCCGGCTTCGCCGCGACCGGCTCGCCGACCAACATCAATGTCGGGCGCACGATGCGCAACAGCCATGGCCGCCGCATAGCGCTCAGGCGCCCCAAGCAGGAGGCGGTCGACGCTGTCGCGCAGGAGATCGCGACGCTGGAGACGAAGCCGCAAAACGCCGAGATGCGGCAGCGCATCGTGGCGCTGCAGGAAGAGCTTGAGCGGCTGGAGCGCCGCCGCAAGCGGATCGCCTTTGTCGATCCGGTCGATATCCGCTTCAACCGCTTCGACGCCCAGCCGGTGCCGAACGCCAATGCGGTGATGTTCTGCCTGATGGACGTGTCCGGTTCGATGGGCGAACGCGAGAAAGATCTGGCCAAGCGCTTCTTCGTGCTGCTGCACCTGTTCCTGAAACGGCGCTATGACCGCACCGAGGTCGTCTTCATTCGCCACACGCACGAGGCGCAGGAGGTGGACGAGGAAACCTTCTTCTACAACACTCAGAGCGGCGGCAC
Source organism: Mesorhizobium sp. M0522 (assembly GCF_040321085.1). Classification (NCBI taxonomy): domain Bacteria; kingdom Pseudomonadati; phylum Pseudomonadota; class Alphaproteobacteria; order Hyphomicrobiales; family Phyllobacteriaceae; genus Mesorhizobium; species Mesorhizobium sp. M0522. The sequence goes on along the minus strand of NZ_JAMYQW010000033.1, from coordinate 42,346 downwards.
GGTGGTTTCCACGGCGCTCGAGGAGATGCACCGCATCGTCGAGCAACGCTATCCCAGCCGCGAATGGAACATCTATGTCGCCCAGGCCTCGGACGGCGACAATTTCGTCACCGATTCCGAGCGCTGCATCGCCTTGCTCGACGAACAGATCATGCGGCTTTGCCAGTATTTCGCCTATGTCGAGATCCTCGACGAGCGTGAGAGCCACATCTTCGGCGCCACCGACAACGGCACGTCGCTGTGGCGTGCCTACAGTGCGGTCAAGCTGAGGTGGTCGAACTTCCAGATGAGCCGCATCGCCACGGCGGCCGACATCTACCCGGTTTTCCGCCAGCTCTTCGCCAGACAGCCGGGTTATCAAAAGAGCGCTGAAAGAGGGGGCTGATGGCGAGCAAATCCGGGTTGCTGTTTTCCGGTTCCGACTGGGATTTCAGGACGCTGTCGCGTGCGTACGAGACCATCGAGGCGGTCGCCACGGAAGAGCTCCACCTCGACGTCTATCCGGTGCAGATGGAGATCATCTCCTCAGAACAGATGCTCGACGCCTATTCCTCTGTCGGCATGCCGCTGATGTACCGGCACTGGTCGTTCGGCAAGCACTACCTCTACCAGGAATTGCTCTATCGCAAAGGCGGACGGGGGCTCGCCTATGAACTCGTCATCAATTCCAATCCCTGCATCGTCTATCTGATGGAGGAAAACACCATGGCTCTGCAGGCCCTGGTGACGGCGCACGCGGCACTCGGCCATAACCATTTCTTCAAGAACAATTATCTGTTCCAGCAGTGGACGGACGCCAGCGCCATCCTCAGCTATCTCGACTTCGCCAAGGGCTACATTTCCCGCTGCGAGGAGCGGCATGGCGTCGATGCGGTGGAAGAGATCCTCGATGCCGCACATGCGCTGATGGAACAGGGCGTGTTCAGATATCACCGGCCGCCGAAACTGTCGTCGGAAAAGCAGCGCGAGGGCGTTCGCGAGCGCCTGGAATACGAGGAGCGTTCCTACAATGACCTATGGCGCACGCTGCCGCCTTCGAAGGACGGCACCAAGCCCCGCGAGACGGATACAATGGCGGAGCGCAGAAGATCGCTCAAGCTGCCCGAGGAAAACCTGCTTTATTTCCTGGAGAAGAACAGCCTGATCCTGGAACCCTGGCAGCGTGAGGTCATCCGGATTGTCCGCGTCATCGCGCAGTATTTCTATCCGCAGCGCCAAACGCAGGTGATGAACGAGGGCTGCGCCACCTTCGTGCATTACACGCTGATGAACCTTTTGTTCGACCGCGGCCTGATCGGCGAAGGCGCCATGCTGGAAGTGCTGCGCAACCATTCGAACGTGATCTTCCAGCCGGGCTTCGACGATCCGCGCTTTTCCGGCATCAACCCTTACGCGCTGGGCCTCGACATGATGCAGGACATCCAGCGCATCTCGACCGCGCCGACCGCCGAGGACCGCGACTGGTTTCCCGATATCGCCGGCAATGGCGACTGGCGCCAGACCCTGCTGGACGCCTGGGCCAACCATCGCGACGAGTCCTTCATCCGCCAGTATCTGAGCCCTACCCTGATCCGGAAATGGCGGTTCTTTGTGCTTGCCGATGCGGCCAACGATCCGCACTACGAAGTCGCCTCGATACACAATGAGCGCGGCTACGAGAGCATCCGCGCCGCACTCGCCCACAGCTACGACATCGGCGCCAGCCGGCCGGACATCCAGGTGGTGGACGTGGACCTGCTCGGCGATCGGCATCTGCGCCTGCAGCATAAGGTCAAGGACGGCATAGTTCTGGAAGGCGGCAGCCGCGACGCCACGCTGCGCCATATCCGCAAGCTCTGGGGCTACGAGGTCAGCATGGCTGCGGTCGACTCACAGACCGGCGCCACAGTCCACGAACGGTCGACCAGCCAGATCGGGGAATGACCGAACCGGACTTGCCGGCGAAGTCGGGTGTCGTTGCCTTTACCGGATCACCAACCACCCTAAGTACGCGCGCGCCACGAGGGCATCATTCAGGGAGCAGGAACATGCGCGCATTGATGATCGCCACCGTCCTTCTGGTCGCTGTCACGATGGCGCTCTCACTTGTGCACGCACTGGAATTGCCCGGCAAGTTGCGCCTCAAGGAGGCCACCTACAGATCAGTGCAGGCGATCTATTATCCCGGCTTCACGATCGGCGGCTTTGCCGAGATCGGCGGCATCATTGCCCTCGCCATCATGCTCTACCTGACGCCTTATCCAAGCGCTCGATTCTGGTGGACCTTGGCGGCGCTCGCCTTCTTGCTGGCGGAACGTGCGACCTATTGGTTGATAACGCATCCCGTCAATAATTTCTGGGTGCAAGACGTTGCCATGCCGAAATCAGCCGCGACGTTTTTTTCAATGTTCTCTCGAAAGCAGACCGGCGACTGGAGAGACTTGCGCAACGTCTGGGAGGCTTCGCATGTCGCCAAGGCAGGCCTGGCGATGCTGAGCCTCGTCTCAATTGCTATCGCCGCGACATTTTTTGCTGAATAGCGCCAGGGATCAAGACGGCCCTCGTCCGCCAACTTGTCGCCACGAACGCTGCATCCGAGATCAGGGAACGGAACCGGCGTACTATCTTAACGTCAAGCGATCCTGCCGTTTCAGCGGTCGGCGCGATGCTTGTTGTGGGCGCTTTCCTGGTGCTCGCCGCGAATTATGTTGCGGTCGTCGGGATCGGCAATGTCCTTCGGGTCCGATCTGAGCTCGGCACCGCGCCGGAACGCCTCGCGCTCTTGCCTGGTCTTTTTCAAATCCGCTTCCGCGTCGAAATCCTTGCCGGCGTTTTTCGTGTTCTCGCGCTCTTCGATAATGCGCAATTGCTGCTCATGAGTCTTTTTTCCGGCCATCGGTGACCTCCTTCTTTTGATTTTCCGCTTTCCCAGGGTCCAAATTCGCTACAGCCCGAAAGGATAGGTCTCGGGAAGGCCTGTCCCCGCATGTTCCGGCCCAAGCGGCGTCACGGCACTGGTTTCATCGAACCAGACGAAAGCATCGAACTGGCGGGCGAGCGAGGCGTCCGCATAATGGCTGTGGAGCTCGGTTTCGGGCCGGTAGATGACGCCGATAAAGCGTTCCAGCCGGCGCTCCAGAAGCCGTTCGCGCAGCGTGTCGTCGCGCTCGAAATCGAGCAGGAAAGGCGAGACGCCGCTGTCGTGGCAAAGCCGCTCATAGCTGTCGTTGTGGGAAGGCCGAACCGGTTTCACTTCCATGTCGCCGTCCCAGTCGGTGGCGGCGGCCACCGTCCCGGAATGCGTACTGAGCCCGATCAAGGCAACCTCGTCGCCAAAACGCTGGCGGCAGAGCTGGCCGATGTTCACTTCGTCCCTGACGATCCCCATCTCGGTGTAGCGGGCATCGCCGATATGGGAATTATGTGCCCATACCACCGCCTTGGCGTTCGGGCCGCGGGCCTGCAGCAGGTGCTCCAGCGTTTCGAACATATGGGTGTCGCGCAGGTTCCAGGATTGCGCGCCGCCGTAATACATGGTGCGGTAATAGCGCTCGGCGGAGGCGACCAGACGGGCATTCTGGCTCGCGTCGAGGAAATCGATGCCGTCCTGCTGCGCATAGTCGAGCTCTCTGGAAAGCAGTTCCCGGCATTGCTCGAGCACGGCCTTCTCGCATTTCTGGTAGCCGGAGGTGAGTGCGACACGGCCATAGGTGGCCGGGTCGTTCTGCCACGGCGTCAAGCAGCCGTAGCGTTCGCGCGCGATCCTTGCCGCCTGCGGATCGACCCGGTCGAGATATTGCAGGACCGCCGCAATCGATCCGCCCATATTGTAGATGTCTAGGCCATAGAATCCGGCCCGCCGGGAGGAAATGCTGATCCGCTCATTACGCACTCGCATCCAGTCGACGAACGCCGCGACGTCGGTGTTGCGCCACATCCAGGTGGGAAAGCGCTGGAAGGGCGGCGCGGCGCCCGGCCGCGGCGGTCGATGGCGGACGTAGCGGTCGATCGCCGCGGCATCGGGCCAGTCGGCCTCGACCGCGACGATGGTGAAGCCATGCTTCTCGATCAGCCTGCGAGTGATCGCGGCGCGCGCACGGTAGAACTCCGACGTGCCGTGGCTGGCTTCGCCGAGCAAGACGACGCGGCGGTCGGCAAACCGGTCGAACAGCGCACCGAAGGCCGGATCGTCGAAATCCGGAAGCGGTTCGGCGGCGGCCGCTATCATCTGCGGCAGGCTGCTCCTGCGCTGATGCCGGTGCGGAAGATCGGCCGCTATTTGGCTGTCGCTGCCTGGCTCGCCCCAGCCTTGCTCGCCGATCAGCGGAACAAACCGCACGCCGCCGAAATCCTCCTCGGTGTAGGTTGCGGCGCCGGTACGGATGACCTTGAGCAGGCGCTGCGAGTCGAATTCATCGCCGACCGGGATGACAAGCCGGCCAGCGACATCGAGCTGTTCTTGCAGAGCGAGCGGTGCGCCGGGCCCAGCGGCCGCAACCAGGATCGCATCGAAGGGTGCCGCCTCAGGCCAGCCCTTGGTGCCGTCGCCGGTGCGGACTTCGATATTGTCGTAGCCAAGCTTTTTGAACCGTTGCCTTGCCGTTTCAGCCAACGCGGCGTGGCGCTCGATCGTGTAGACGCGTTCGACGATCCGGCTCATTACGGCAGCCGCATAGCCCGAGCCGGTGCCAACCTCGAGGACGTGGTCGCCGGCTCCGACCTCGGCCATTTCGATCATGAACGCAACGATGTAGGGCTGCGATATCGTCTGACCTTCGGCGATCGGCAGCGGCCCGTCCTCATAGGCGAATTCTTCAAAGCCAGGATCGACGAAAGCCTCGCGCGGGACCTCGCGCATCGCCTGAAGGACATTGCGGTCGCGAATGCCACGGCGGCTCAAGTGGATGTCGACCATTTGGTTGCGGGCATGGGAGAGATCGAGCATCTTTTTGCTCCTCCTATGGGCCTCCGCTACAATCGCCCAAGCTGCTCAACGCCACCTCGGCCGGCTCGTATCTCAGGGCCTCGGCAGTCCCTTTGGATCCAAGCAATGCGGTGCATCTCCCTAACCGTTGGCAAGCCCCGAGGTTCCCCAAAAGACCGACCCGCTTTTGTCCGGCGAGGCGGGTTGCAGGATCGGCAATCGCTAGCCACGCCGCCCAAACTTATTTCAAGGCAAATCCTTTCTCCGACGCGACGCCACTCCAGATAACGACGGACGAGGGTATTCCGGAGGCATTTCCATGAACGACGAGGTCCGCACCGCTGCGCACACGACCGGCCTTGACCAGATCGATCTGATGGACCGCTACTGGCGCGCCGCGAACTACATCTCGGTTGGCCAGATCTACCTGCTCGACAATCCGCTCTTGCGCGAGCCCTTGCGGCCCGAGCACATCAAGCCGCGGCTGCTCGGCCATTGGGGCACGACGCCCGGCCTCAATTTCATCTATGTGCATTTAAACCGGATTATCCGTGAACGTGGTCTCGATGTCCTGTTCATCTGCGGCCCGGGTCACGGCGGCCCGGCAATGGTCGCGAACAGCTGGCTCGAGGGCACCTACAGCGAAATCTATCCCGAGGTCGGCGGGGACGAAGACGGCCTGCGAAAGCTGTTCCGGCAGTTCTCGTTTCCCGGCGGAGTGCCGAGCCACGCGGCTCCGGAGACACCCGGCTCGATCCACGAAGGCGGAGAGCTCGGCTATGCGCTGGTCCATGCCTTCGGCGCCGCCTTCGACAATCCGAACCTTGTGGTTGCCTGCGTCGTCGGCGACGGCGAAGCCGAGACCGGCCCGCTCGCCGCGGCCTGGCATTCCAACAAGTACCTGAACCCTGCATCCGACGGTGCCGTCCTGCCGATCCTGCATCTCAACGGCTACAAGATCGCCAGCCCGACCATCCTCGGCCGCATGGAAGACGAGGCGTTGCGCAGCCTGTTCCTCGGCTATGGCTACGAAACCTTTTTCGTGGAAGGCCATGAGCCTGCCCCGATGCATCGGGAGATGGCCCGCACGCTCGATACCGTGCTCGGCCGGATCCACTCCATCCAGGAGCCCGCACGAGCCGCGGGCTGGAAGGGAGAGCGGCCGCTGTGGCCGTTGATCGTGCTGCGCAGCCCAAAGGGCTGGACCGGGCCGAAAGAGGTCGACGGCAAGAAGGTCGAGGATTTCTGGCGTTCGCACCAGGTGCCGGTGTCGAATGCACGCGGCGACGCGGCGCACCGGCAGATCCTCGAAGACTGGATGCGCAGCTACGAACCGAAGACGCTGTTCGACGAAGGCGGGCATCTCCTGGCGGAGCTCGCGGCGCTGGCACCCACAGGGTCAAGACGCATGGGTGCAATACCCTACGCCAATGGCGGCCTGCTGAAACAAGACCTCGTGCTTCCCGACTGGAAAGGCCTGGCGCTCGACGTACCGCGTCCGGGCGGCACTGTCGGGGAGGCGACGCGGACCGTGGGGAGCTATCTTCGCGATGTGATCCGCTTGAACGCCGAGGCCAGGAATTTCCGGCTGATGGGACCCGACGAGACGTCCTCCAACCGCCTGGACGACGTGTTCGAGGTCACGGATCGGATCTGGATGGAGCGGATCGAGCCTTACGACGTCCATCTTTCCCGCGACGGCCGCGTCATGGAAGTGCTCAGCGAGCATCTTTGCCAAGGCTGGCTGGAGGGCTATCTGCTGACCGGCCGCCACGGCCTGTTCTCGTGCTACGAGGCGTTCGTCCACATCGTCGATTCCATGGTCAACCAGCACGCCAAATGGCTGAAGACCTCCGGCGAACTTGCCTGGCGCAAGCCGATCGCCTCGCTCAACTACCTGCTGACCTCGCATGTCTGGCGACAGGATCACAACGGCTTCAGCCATCAGGACCCGGGCTTTGCCGATTTCGTCGCCAACAAGAAGGCCGACACGGTCAGGCTCTATTTCCCGCCCGACGCCAACACGCTGCTGTGGATCACCGACCATTGCCTGAAAACCTACAACCGCATCAACGTCATCGTCGCCGGCAAGCAGCCGGCGCCGCAATGGCTGTCCGCCGAAGACGCGGAAGCACACTGCAAGGCCGGCGCCGGCATCTGGGAATGGGCCGGGACGGTTGCCAAGGACGAAGATCCGGATGTGGTCCTGGCCTGCGCCGGCGACGTGCCGACGCTGGAGACGCTGGCTGCAGCCGATATCCTGCGCTCGGGCATTCCGGACCTGAATATCCGCGTCGTCAATGTCGTCGACCTGATGATTTTGCAGTCGAATTCCGAGCATCCGCATGGCTTTGCCGATGACAGGTTCGACGCGCTGTTCACCAGGGCCAAGCCGGTCATCTTCGCCTATCACGGCTATCCCTATCTCATTCACCGTCTGACTTACCGGCGCGCCAACCACGACAACATGCATGTGCACGGCTTTCGCGAGGAAGGCACGACGACGACGCCGTTCGATATGGTGGTGGTCAACCAGCTCGACCGCTATCATCTGGCGCTCGCCGCGATCGCGCGTGTGCCGGGGCTGGCCGAGCGGGCGAAGGATCTTGCCGCGGCGTTGCACGGGAATTGGCTGAGCACACGGCCTATGTCCGCGAACATGGCGAGGACATGCCCGAGATCCAGAAATGGTCCTGGCCGCAGGACGGCGCGACGAGGGCCGGCGATTGATGCGACGATCGATCCTCGCGCTGAATGCCGGCTCTTCCAGCATCAAGTTCGGGCTTTACGATCTTGGAGTGTCCGCCGAGCTGGATCTTGCCTCGCGCGGTTCGCTGGATTTGGGCGATGCGCCAAGGCTGACCGCAAAAGCCGCCGATGGGGCGGTGCAGTGCGATCGGCCACTTGCAGCAGACGCATCGCCCGATTTAGGCATCGGCCAGATGCTGCAATGGATCGAGAACGAACTTGGCGGAAGGAAACTCATCACCGCCGGCCATCGCATCGTCCATGGCGGCCGCGACTTCGTCGAACCTGTCCGCCTGACGCCGACAATTGTCGAGGCTCTCGACAGGCTGACGCCGCTTGCGCCACTGCACCACCCGCGCAGCCTCGCGCCGATCCGGGCGCTTGCCGCGTTGCGGCCCGACCTGCCGCAGGTCGGATGCTTCGACACCGCCTTCCATCGGACCATCGAGCCTCTGGTCAGCCGTTTCGCGCTGCCGCGCCGCTATGAGGCAGACGGCATCCACCGCTACGGCTTTCACGGGCTTTCCTACGAATATGTCGCCGGCCGGCTCAAGCAGATATCGCCCGATCTGGCGGCGAAAAGAACCATCGTCGCCCATCTCGGCAACGGGGCGAGCCTGTGCGCCATGCGCGCCGGGCGCAGCGTCGATACGACGATGGGCTTTTCGGCGCTTGACGGCCTGGTCATGGGCACGCGCTGTGGCGCCATCGATCCGGGCGTGCTTTTGTACCTGCTGCTGGAAAGAGGCTTTTCGGGAGAGGCGCTGCAGCACATGCTCTATGAGGAATCCGGGCTGCTCGGCGTGTCCGGTATTTCCGGCGACATGCGCTCGCTGGAGGCCAGCGACGACCGCCGGGCGCGCGAAGCGCTGGAGCTTTTCGCCTTCCGCGCCGGCAGGGAAGTTGCCGCCCTCGCCAACACGCTGGGTGGCCTCGAATGCCTGGTGTTCACCGCCGGCATCGGCGAGCACTCGGCCACGGCCCGTAAAGCGATTTGCGACAGGCTTGGCTGGCTTGGCGTGGCGATCGACGAGGCCGCCAACCGCTCTCATGCCGCGCTGATGAGCCAGGCGGAGAGCAAGGTGGAAGTCCGCGTCGTGGCGACCGACGAAGAAGGTGTCATCGCCCGCCACACGCGCAAGGTGATGGAGGGGCCCGGCTGAGGCGGATGGCCTCGAATGGCGGCGCTTGCTCGACCGGCTACGTCGCGAGGGCGGCCGATCTGTTGAACACGATGGTCACCCGCGTTCCTTTGCCGGGGGCAGAATCCACCTCGAACCGGGCTTTGGCATTTTCGGTCAGCGATTGAGCGATCAGTGCTCCGAGCTTGCCGGGTTTCGGCCAGGTCTCGCCTTCGCTCGGTTTTTTCGGCTTCGGCGGACATTCCAAGCTTTCAATGTTTTGGGTGGGACCATGATCAATATTAGGTCGCTCGCCAACTGCGAAGTCCGCTCATTGCCACCACGCGGCCAGGCATGGCGGAGAGCCGAGATCGTGGTTGAGAAGCGGCTGAAGGCTCAGCTCGAATGGCTCTGCTCGACCAGATGGTATTTGTACCGGTCGCGAATATGCTCGTTGAAGAACCGGCCCTTTGACGAGGCTTTGCGGAATGCCGCGTGGACCTGCGGCGGCACGTCCTCGTAATCATAGCGGTTTCCGCTCGGGGCGAACCATACGGAGAGGATCCTCGTCGCCGGTTGGTAATCGATGCTTCTGATCGCAGTTGAAGGCATCCTCGACAGGTCCAATGCTCGGCAGTGCTCCATTCCATATCGTCATGTGAATAACCCTGCACGGAGAGCGAGGTTCCTTGCTACCGAAGCAGCCTTGCCGCTACGGGCCGGCTTCACCAAATACGGTTGATGCCATCGCCCAAGACATCGGCTGCAGCCCGCCAGGGCGATCTCTTTGCCGCCGCCGACGACCTGCCGGAAGGATTCCGCTACCGGCCCGAACTGATCACGCCGGACGAAGAAGCAGCGTTGGCGAGCCAGCTCGCAAGCCTGCCTTTTCAGGCCTTCGACTTTCACGGCCATCTGGCAAACCGGCGGGTGGTCGGTTTTGGGCTGCGTTATGATTACGACCGGCGCGAAGTCGTCGAGGCACCGCCGATACCCGGCTTTCTGCTGCCGCTCAGGGAAAAGGTTGCAGCCTTCGCCCGCCTGCCCGCCGAGACCTTCGTGCAGGTGCTGATCAACGAGTACCGGCCGGGCGCCGGTATCGGCTGGCACCGCGACAAGCCTCATTTCGAGGCCGTCGCCGGTGTTTCCCTGCTGGCCGCCTGCAGCTTTCGCCTGCGGCGGAAAAACGGCACGCGATGGGACCGCAAGACGGTCACCGTCGAGCCAAGATCGGCCTATCTGATGACGGGCGCCGCGCGCAGCGAATGGGAGCACAGCATTCCGCCGGTTGCGGAGCACCGCTATTCGATCACGTTGCGCACGCTGCGGCCGCAACGCGCTTAAAGCAGAGCGGTGAGGAAGCCCGAGCACTGCCCTAAGAACTGGGCTGAAACAAATTCATCCGTCGCCATGCCGGCCGGCAAAGTCCGCCAACATGGCGCGCTGGCCTTTCAGGATCTTGAGGTTGGCTTCAGGCAGGGAGAACCAGCCCGCTTTGTCGACTTCGGCAAATTCCTTCATCGAGCCGGACCTTGGCGGCCATTCCATGACGAAGGTGTTGCTGCTGATGGCGTCGCTGTCGAAATCCGTCTCGACGCACCATGCGATGACGAGCTTGCCGCCCGGCTGCCTGTAGCTGCCAAGGCTTTCGAAATCCCCGTCGATGGCAAGGCCGAGTTCCTCTTCGGCCTCGCGTTTTGCTGCCGCCAGCTCGTCCTCGTTCTCGTCGACCAAGCCCTTCGGGATCGACCATGCGCCGTCGTCCTTCTTCGCCCAGAATGGGCCGCCCGGATGCACCAGCAAGACCTGGAGATGTCCTTCCCTTCGGCGAAAGATGAGCAATCCTGCGCTGCGTTGGGCCATTCCGCTATTCCCCTGACGAAAATGAAACAAACGTCCGGGCCGGCATGTGGAGCAGCCTGCCACGGCGGAACGATTTCCGCGCGCAGCCGTTCCGTCCGTTCGACAAATGAGTGATCGACATGGCGACGCCGCGAGCTGCCTGGAAGGGCTTTATGAAAGTCGGATCGGTTTCCTGTGGCGTCAAGATCATCGGTGCCATCAGCGAGGCCGAGAAAGTGCATTTCAGGATCCTGAACCGCAAGGACGGTCTCCCGGTCAAGAGCGCCTATCTAGACGAGGAGACCGGCGACACGGTCGAGGCGGCGGAGCAGGTAAAAGGCTATGAGGTCGAAAAGGGTGAGTTCATCCATATAGAGCCGGACGAAATCAAGAAACTGAAGATGGTATCGCAGCATACGCTCGAGATCGGCGAGTTCGTGCCTGCCGCCGAAATCGATGCACGCTACCTCGAAAAACCCTACTATCTCGTTCCGGCCGACGCGCCCTCCACGGAGGCTTTCGCGGTGATCCGGGACGCCATGGCCAGGAAAAAGGTAGCAGCCCGCTCCTGCGTCGTGCTGTACCAGCGAGGCCGAGAGGTGCTGATCCAGCCACTGGGCAAGGGCATGCTGATGACGGAATTACGCAACCACAATGAAGTGGTCGCGGCGGACGCGGTGTTCGAAGGGCTGAAGGCTCGCAAGGTCGATCCCGAGATGCTGGAAATCGCGCAATTGCTGATCGACAAGAAGCCCGCCAAATTCGACCCGTCGGAGTTCGACGATACTTATGAAAAGGCGCTGGTTGCAATGATCGAGGCCAAGCGCAAGGGCAAGAAACCGCCCAAGCCGGCACCTGAGCCCAAGACGAACGTCATCAATCTCGCCGATGTTCTGCGCAAAAGCCTGGCGCAGGAAGGCGGCAAGGCTCCCAGCAAAAAGCCGAGAACGGCCCCGAAACGCAAATCAGCCTGAATGTCCGAAAGCGGATCGAACGGAACCGAAAACGCTCGCGCGCATTTAGATGACGTAGCAATCCGTCGGCAAGCCAAGCGGAGCGGGGGACTGGTGGACGTCGTTGAACTAAGGACTGGCGGGATCCCGCAAGTTTCCTCCGCCGATCTGATGCAGGCGTTGCCTGTGGCCGTCTACACCACCGACAAACAAGGCTACATCACCTTCTTCAACGAAGCCGCTGCCGATCTATGGGGATATCGTCCGGTTATCGGCCAGGATCGCTGGTGCGGGTCATGGAAGCTTCGCCACCTCGACGGGCGACCGATGACGCATGACGAGTGTCCAATGGCCGTTGCCTTGCTCGAGGAGCGGGACGTTCGTGGGGGCCGAGCCATCGCCGAGCGGCCGGACGGCCAACTCATCCCGTTCAGTGCGCATCCGGTCCTGCTTCGCAATGAAGCCGGCGAGGTTGTCGGCGCCATCAACACCCTGCTCGACCTGCGCGTGCAGACGCTGGCCGACGACGCCGGCATAAGGCTCGCCGCCATCGTCGAATCCTCGATGGACGCCATCGTGTCCAAAGACCTGAACGGCATTATCACCAGCTGGAACGACGCGGCACAACGCCTGTTCGGCTATACGCCCGCCGAGGCGATCGGGCGCCCGGTGACGATCCTCATCCCGCCCGACCATCTGGACGAGGAAGCCATGATCATCAGCCGCATTCGCGCCGGCGAACGGATTCCTTCATACGAGACTATCCGGCAGCGCAAGGACGGCACCCTGGTTCCGGTTTCGCTCACCATCTCGCCGATACGCGACGGCATCGGGCGTATCATCGGCGCCTCCAAGATCGCGCGCGACATCAGCCCCCACAAGGAAAGCGAACGGCGCATCCGCACACTCATGCGCGAAGTCAACCATCGCGTTAAAAACCAGTATTCGGTGATCGTCTCGATGATCCGCGAGACCAGCAAGCTGGCGGGTACGCCAGAGGCCTTCCTTTCACGGGTCCGGGAACGCATCATGGCCCTTTCGGAATCGCACGACCTCCTGGTCGATGCGGAATGGCGTGGCGCGACCATCGGCGAATTGATCCATGCACAGACCAAGGCCTTCGCGACACAGGCCCGTCTGTCGATGAGCGGGCCGACGATCATGCTGCAGCCGAACGCGGTGCAATATCTCGGCATTGCCTTTCACGAGCTGGCCACCAATTCGGTAAAACACGGAGCGCTGTCGCACCATGACGGACGGGTCGAGGTCGAATGGACCGTGACCCCAGCCGCCGATGGCAGCGACGGCTTCCGCCTTGTCTGGCGGGAACTGGACGGACCATTGGTGGATGAAAACACGCGACGCGGTTTCGGAACGGTTGTGCTCAAACGCGTCACGCCGCAGGCGCTCAGCGGCACCGGCCGCCTGGAATTCGCCAGGCACGGCATCACCTGGACGCTGGAAGCGCCGCTGCGCTTCGTTCAGATGTCGATGGCTGGCATCGCGGCTGATTGAAGGCCCGCTACACCGGCCGCGGCTTGGCGGCCGTGTGGCAACGCAATCCCTTTGGTAGCAATCAGGAGGAGCAGCGATGAGTTGGCTGGGCACCTGGCGGAATCAGTACGGGTCGGTCGTCGAACTGACCAGCGAAGAGGGCGGACGGATCAGCGGAACCTTCAGGACGGCGCTGGAGGACAGCGCCTTCTTCGGCATGACCGTGCCGCTGTTCGGAGCCTGCCATGGAGACGTCATCGGCTTCGCCTGCGCGGCCGAAGGGCGGGTCGGAGCCGCGGCGGTGAGCTATACCGGCATCCTCAGGAACGGGAAGCTGGAGATGCTGTGGCACACCGTTGCGGATGCCGCTTTGTCGGCGGAAAAGGAAGGTGCCCCGGCCCGAGCCAGGAAACTGCCCGCCTGGCGCGCCTTTGGAACCAGCCTCGACAGTTTTGAACGCGTCTCCTGACGTGTCGGGCCCGCCGCCGCGGCATTCAGCTCGCAAGTGAGGCAGCAGGGTTCCCGCGGTGCATCGGAACTCGCGCTGACGATGGCGCGTTAGCCAGGACATGCGCTGTTCGTTACGGGGTCGACCCAATGAGCGTGCTTTATCGCGCAGCGAAAATCGCCGAACAGGCTCATGCCGGGCAGACGGACAAGACAGGGCGGCCTTATATCGAACATTGTCGCCGGGTCGTCGATGCCGTCGAAACGCTCGACCAGAAAGCCATCGCCTATCTTCACGACGTCATCGAAAAAGGCGACGGCTGGAACCGCGACCGGCTTGAGGCGGCCGGGTTCGGGCCGTCCATCGTGTCTGCCGTCGACGCCATGACGCGGCGGCCGAACGAGGGCGATGCCGCGTTCGTTCGCAGGGCTGCGGCCAACCCGCTGGCATTGCCGGTCAAGCGCGCCGATCTCGCCGACAATCTATGGCAGGCACGGCAGATCGGTGCCTCGACAGCGAAATACGAAGACGGCCTGCGCATTCTCAGGGAAGAGTTCGCGAGCTGACGGACAGCTGGCGGCTGTCGCCGATGTGGGTCTACTCGGTGACGTGCGGCGTGTGCCGCTTGTCTTCCGCGGGATCGGCGTCGATCCGCGCCCTGCCGGGATCGAACGCACCATGGCGGGCGATCGCCAATGCCGGGGTGTCGGGCGTCTCGTAGGCCCACATGAAGTCTTCTGCCGACGAACCGACCGCATGAACACGCCAATAGCTTGCCGTGCCCTTCAGCGGGCCGTGGCTCGTCGTGTTCGTCTTCTCCAAGAGGTCGAAATAGATGTCCTCGAAGGGTATGTAGAAAACAGGATCATGGCCGTCTTCATAGAGCACCTTTGCCCGCTCGCTCGACGCAATAATGGCATCGGAGAACCGGACGGTCACGGTTCCATCAAACGGGACAATCCTGAGCGGGCCTGGGCGGGGGGCGGAATCTGCGGCTAAGGACTGCATTCGACTTCTCCGTTGACTGCGCTGCCTTCCCGAAACGTGTTGTTGCCCGTCAGGGTTCCAGACCGCGGGCGCGCCGAGGCCGGGTGGTGGAACGGTTTTGCAAGGTCGTCGTTGTTTCAGACCTCCGCACGCGCCATACTCGCAATGGCCGCCACTCGCCGACTCAACAGCAAATGGACCACATGCTGGATCGATCGCCTACCCTCCCAAGGTCGCTTGGCGCTGCGCTGCGAAGGGAAGTGCCGCGGTTTGCGGCACCCGGCAATGAAATTTCATGCACTACGGTCGCATCCTACAATGTGCATAAATGCGTCGGCACCGACGGCAGGTTCGATCCGGAGCGGGTCGCAGCCGTGGTCAAGGAACTCGATGCCGATATCATTGCTTTGCAGGAGGCCGACGAAAGAACCGGAAGCAGGCAGGGATTGCTGGATCTCGCGGCGCTCGAGCGGGACAGCGACCTCGTCCCCACCCATGTCCCGGAAAACCGCCGCAGCCATGGCTGGCACGGAAATCTGATCCTGGCACGCCGAGGCGTGGTCGAAAGCGTGAACCAGATCCGGCTGCCCGGCCTGGAGCCGCGCGGCGCGGTCATCGCGGACCTGGAGCTGAAGGGCGTCTCGCTTAGGATCATAGCCGCGCATTTCGGCTTGCTGCGGCGCTCGCGCTCGCAGCAAGCCAACGCACTTGTCGAAGCCACGCACCCGGTTCTGCGGCCAACAATCCTGCTTGGCGACCTCAACGAATGGCGGGTCCGCAACAGGTCTTCGCTGCTGGCCCTGCTGCCGCATTTCGGTCCGATCGATGCGGTTCTGCCGAGCTTTCCGTCGCGCTTTCCGCTGTTTGCGCTCGACCGCATCCTGGCCAGGCCGCCGCACCTGATTTCCAGCATCGAGGTGCACAAGACGCCGCTGGCGCAGCGGGCTTCCGATCATCTGCCCATCAAGGCCCGGCTGAACCTGGACGCGATACGGCAGCCGCGACTGCAACCAGAATGAACCTGAAGGGTTGTTAGTCAGATTTCAGACGGTTTGCTTCGCTGATGTTTGTCGGTGCACTTTATGGATACAGCCATTTCGCGGTTTGCCCGGGACAAGATCGCTGCCGGCAATAGCGGGCTGCTGCTGATCGCCGACAATTATGACGCGTTTGCCGCACGAATCCTTGCCGCGCGCAGTGCCACCAGCAGCCTCGACCTGATGTACTATCTCTGGCACGACGACCATAGCGGCCGGCTGCTGATGCAGGAGGTCGTCAAGGCGGCGGCGCGCGGTGTCCGCGTCCGCATGCTGCTGGACGATATAAATCCGCGCAACAGCGACGCCGCTTACCTGGCGCTCAACAGCTACAAGAACATCGAGCTGAGGCTGTTCAACCCCAGCGGCATGAGGAACGGCAGCATCTTTCGCTCGCTGGAGATGGTCGCCCGGCTGTTTGCGATGACCCGCCGCATGCACAACAAGGCCTGGATCGCCGACGGGAGCCTGGCCATCGTCGGAGGAAGAAATATCGGCGATGCCTATTTCGACGCCGCGGAGACAAATTTCCGTGATCTCGACCTGTTGCTTCTCGGTCCTGCCGTTGGGCAGACGATGCAGATCTTCGAGGCGTTCTGGAATTGCGAGGCGGCAAAGCCGATCCAGCTGCTCAACCCGGCTGCGGTGGGCTCGCGCGCCGATTTCCTCGATAATCTCGATGCGTCGATGGACGGCCAGCTTTTGAACAGCCTCAGTGCCTGGCGCACGATCACGGAGTTCATTGCGGCGCATAACGAGGTCTGCTGGACGAAAGGCGTTCGCGTCATTTCCGATCCGCCGGAAAAGGTGCGCGGCAAGCGGCGCAGGAACTGGCTGACCAAGGAGCTGCTTCCCGCTATCGCGGCGACCAGACAGCGGCTCGAAATCGTCTCGCCCTATTTCATCCCCGGCCGCACCGGGTTGGCCATCCTGTCGAAGCTGGTGGACCGTGGCGCCGAGGTTGCAATCCTGACCAACTCGCTCGCCGCGACGGACGTCGCCGCAGTGCACGGCGCTTACGCCAAATACCGCCGCAAGCTGCTTAAAAAAGGTATCCAGCTTTTCGAATTGCAACCCTTCAACCGCCAGGCCAACATCTCCGTTTTCGGCTCAAAGGGAGCCAGCCTCCATACCAAGGCCTTCACGGTCGACGATACGCTCGGGTTTGTCGGTTCCTTCAATTTCGATCCGCGTTCGGTGTCGTTGAATGCGGAAATGGGCGTGCTTTTCCACGATGCCAATCTGGTGATGGAGTTGCGCCGGCTGTTCGAGCACGAAAAGTCGCCGCAGACGAGCTATCAACTGGTCCTGGACAAAGGCGCCGTGCGGTGGCTCGGCATCGCGGATGGCGAGATGCGGCAATGTTCGCGTGAACCGGAGGCCAGTCTCTATCGGCGTATCGTTGCAGCGTTGGTTGGCTGCCTGCCGATCGAATCGCAATTATAGAAGCGACGGATTTGTCGGAACGCAACTCTTTGTCGGAACGGAAATGCGGGACCACGAGTTGTAACCGTTGTCCGGAGCATGCCGATGAAGACCACGATATGCAGTTTTCTTGCCGAGCTCTTGCCGTTCTGGATGGCGCATAAACGCAAAATGCGCGCCGACCGCGCCGCTGAGCGGCCGACACGACCGGCTGCTGCCGATGACGATGGTCGGCCGACAAGCGATCCGAATCGAGCAACACCGGCGCGTCGGCGCAACACGTCTTAGGCGGGATGCTTTCAAATTAGATCCCGCTCCAACTGTCTGGTTAGACGCAATTCCGCGACGCCAAGTGATTCCATTTGGCTGCAGAAGCTCCAGTTCCTAAGCGATCACGCTATCGTCAAGTATCGCTACCCGAAATCCGGCGTTGCCAAGCATCCATTTTGCAACACGTACGTTAATGTGCACTACAGGGTTGCCGCTATAGGTGAGCGCCATGAGCGACAGTGCGATAGAATTCTTGCAGGACTGGATCCACGAAAACGTTCATGTGCCGCCGCCTCCGATCAAGCTTGAAAGGGAGGCGGAAATCCTCGCCAGGGAATGCAAGGAAGAGGCGGCCGATGCCGGCGTACCCATCGAAGACATCGAGGAAGAGGTTGGCGACCTCAAGGATCTGCTCGTCGCCAAGCTCGAAGACGCAGCCGAGGACGAGGCCAGGCAACTCAACGGCCATGGCCAAAAGATTTCTACGTCGGCGGCCGAGCAAATGCCGGCCCTGTAAGGCCGGTCCGAGCGCAGGCAAGGCATCACGAGGTGCGCCGCTTCGGCCTATTGTCCGATCAGCGTCAGCCCGAACAGGATCATCAGCCAAAACCCGGCAGCAGCGACCGCAAGACGCGGCAGGACGCCGTCGCTGGCCAGATGCATGAACAGGATGGCGATGACGGCGGTCTTGGCCGCGGCGATCACCAGATTGAGTGCCGAATTGAAGCCGCCGAGCGCGAGGAAGGACGAGCCGACGGTCAGGGCCAGCAAGGCTAAAAGCCCGATATAAGCAAGCGTGAGTTTGCGGAACTCGCTCATCTGTTGATCAGATAGAGGACGGGGAACAGGAAGACCCAGACGATATCGACGAAATGCCAATAGAGGCCGATTGCCTGCACGCGCCGGAACCGGCTGGCCTCGATCGTGCGTGGCCACAGCGCGAGGATGCCGCCGATGACGATTACGCCGCAAATCAGATGCAAGGCGTACAGTGACGTCATCGCGAAATAGAGGCCGAAGAAGAATTCGGCATGAACAGTATCCGGGCCCTTATAGATGAAAGGTGCGCCGAGCACCGGCGCCAGCCCTTCGCTGAATTCCCTGGCGTACTCCGTCGCCTTGATCGCCAGGAAGACGACGCCGAGCAGCGCCGTCGCAGCCAATGCCCAGCCAGCGGCGCGCCATCGCCGCGCGGCCGTGTACATATGGGCGAGCGCCATAGCGAAACTGCTGGTGATCAGGACGACGGTGTTGGCCGTGCCCAACGGCAGCGACAGATGCTTCGCCGCGCCGGCGAAGGCGTCGCCATAACTCAACCGGGCAAACATGAAGACGAGCAGGATGGCGCCGAACAGCATCACCTCGGAGCCGATGAACACCCACATGGCGAAGCTGTCGGCTGCCGTTTCGCGAGCCGGCCGGTCGAAGGCGATGCTTGTCGTTGGTGACTTCAAACCAGATCCTCCACCGGGTCCGACCGTTTCTCGGTCAGGCCTTTCATCGGATAGTCGTAGGCTGGTCTGGTGACGGTCGGCATGCGATCGAAATTATGCGCTGGCGGCGGCGAGCTTGTTTGCCATTCCAACCCGGTCGCTCGCCACGGATTGGCCGGCGCCTGCGCGCCTCGAAACAGCGACCATGCCAAGTAGAGGAGCGGCATCAGATAGCCAATCGCCAGCACCACGGCGCCAGCCGACGACAGGATGTGCCAGAAAGCGAATTCCGGCGGATAGGTATGGTAGCGCCGCGGCATGCCCAGAAAGCCGAGCACATATTGCGGAAAAAAGGTCAGGTTGAAGCCGATGAAGGTCACAGCCGCGGCTATACGGCCCCAAACCTCCGAATACATTCGGCCGGTGAGTTTCGGCCACCAGAAATGCAGCCCTGCCATGTAGGCGGTCACCATGCCGCCTACCATGATGTAGTGGAAATGGGCGACGACGAAATAGGTGTCGTGAACGTGGACGTCGATGGCGAGCGCGGCAAGGAAAAGGCCGGCCAGCCCGCCGAAGGTGAACAATGCCAGGAAGAACAGCGCATAAAGCATCGGCGTCTCGAAGCTGATTTCGCCCTTGCGCAGCGTCAGGCTCCAGTTGAAGACCTTTATCGCCGATGGGATCGCGACGCAGAAGGACAGGAACGAAAACACCACGCCGGCATAGGCCGACTGCCCGCTGACGAACATGTGGTGGCCCCAGACGAGAAAGCCGAAGACGGCGATCGCCATCGAAGCCAGGGCGACGGCCTTGTAGCCGAACAGCGGCCGGCGGCTAAAGCAAGGCAGCACTTCCGAGACCACTCCCATGCCTGGCAGGATCATGATGTAGACGGCGGGGTGCGAGTAGAACCAGAACAGATGCTGGAACAGCAGCGGATCGCCGCCGAGGTCGGGATTGAAGATGCCGATGCCGAAGACGCGCTCCAGCACGATGAGGATCAGCGATGCTGCAAGCACCGGCGTCGCCAGCACCATCACCAGGCTGGTGGCGTACAGCGTCCAGACGAAGATCGGCAGCCGGAACCAGGTGAGGCCAGGCGCTCGCAAGGTGTGGACGGTGACGATGAAATTGATGCCGGTCATGATCGTCGAAAAGCCGACGATGAAAACGCCGAATGCCGCGGTCGAGACAAACCCGTTGGCATAGAACGTCGACAGCGGCGTGTAGAAGGTCCAGCCGGTGTCGACGCCGCCCAAAACCACCGAGGCGAGCGCGAACAGGCTGCCGAACATGAAGACGTACCAGCTTGCCAGGTTGAGCCGGGGAAAGGCGAGGTCGCGCGCGCCGATCATCAGCGGCAGCAGGAAATTGCCGAGCGTTGCCGGGATCGACGGCACCAGGAAGAACCACACCATGATGATGCCGTGCAGCGAAAACAGCCGGTTGTAGACATCGTCGGAGACCAGGTCACCGGCCGGACTCGCAAGCTCGATGCGCATCAGCACGGCAAAGGTTCCGCCGAGGAAGAAGAAGGCCGTCAGCGAGACGAAATAGAGCCACGCCACCCGTTTGTGGTCGGTTGTCAGCAGCCAGGAGCGCGGCCCGGCACCTTCTGCGAGATAGTTTGCCGACGCCAAATCGCTGCTCATTGCGGCGCCTCGTTTTTTGCCGCCGGGAACGAGGGAGATTGGAGCGAAAGGGATTTGAGATAGGCCATCAGCATCTGCAGTTCGGCTTCGTCAACGAGACCGTCGAAGCTCGGCATCACCGGCTGGTAGCCGGCGGCGATTTCCTTGTTCGGGACAAGGATCGAATCGCGCAGATAGCGTTCGTCGGCGATGACCGTCTGCCGGTTGGCCAACGCCACCGGCTGGCCGAAAACCCCATCGAGGCCGGGCGCCCGCACCTTGCTGGAATTGCCGTGACAGCCGGAGCAGCCGAGCGCGCGGAACAGTTTCCCGCCGCTCGTGGCAAGGCTTTCGCCTTCACCTTGACTGCCGAGCCATGATGCATATTGCTCCGGCGCCAGCACCGTCACCCAGCCGCCCATCTCGGAATGCTGCGTGCCGCAATATTCGGCGCAGAACAGGTGATAACGCCCCGGCTGCGTGGCGATGAACCAGACATTGGCCGTGCGTCCGGGAACGGCATCCTGCTTGACCCGAAAGGCTGGCACGTAGAAGGAGTGGATGACGTCCTGTGATGCCAGCGACACCACCACCGCCTTGCCGACCGGCACGTGCAGCTCGTTGATCTCGCGCTGGCCGCCGGGATGGCGGAATTCCCACATCCATTGCTTGCCGAGGCCGGCGATCTCGACGGCGTCCGGTGGCGGACGGTCGCGCCGGACAAAAAGGACTGCGCCCCAGCCGAAGAAGATGAAGGCCATCACCAGGCTGGCAATGGTCCACGTCATCTCCAGCGGCAGGCTGCGGGCACGCGCCCCTGTACGGTCGGCTGCGGAGCCGATACGGTATTTGACGGCGTAGCCGACAACGAGAACGGTCAGGAACAGGCCGAGCGCGAGTGCGAAAGCCAGCAATGTGTAGAACAAGGCATCGACGCTGCCTGCGATGGACGAGGCTTCCTGCGGGAAAAACCGGATGCCGAAGCTCACGCCCGCCTCCCGCGCGCCAGCAGTATGGCCGTCGCCAACCCCACCACCATCACGATGCTGGCGAGCTTCAACGCAGCCCAGATCGCCGGCGTATATCGCCCCTTGGACGCATCGAAGCCGGCGCAGAGCAGGAAGACATGATCGGCGATCGAGCCGAGCCTGCCGGAAGATGCCTCGACAAGGGCAAGCTCAAGATCGCGCGGCGTGAAGCTCAGCGCCGGCAGCACCTGCGCTATCCGGCCTTTTGGCGTCAGCGCGATGACCGCGATCGGATGGGCGAATTGGTCGATCCTGGCGCGGGTGTCGAAACTGATGCCGGCTTCCGCGGCAAGGGCGCCGCCGGCGCCGTCGGCACTGGTCAGGAACCGCCACGCCGACAGGTTCCTCGCGTCGGCCGCCGCGGCGACCGTGGCTTGCGCATCGCCCGCATCTTCGGGCGTGTCGGCGGCATCGATCGAGACGAACAAAGCGCGATAGGTGTCGGGGTCGAGCGAGGTCTTTTTCAAATCCGAGGCGACCGCCTGTTGGGTCACACCACAAAGGTTCGGGCATTTGTCGTAGCCGAAAATCAGCAGCGCCGGCCGGCCGGCAAGCATTTGGCCGATCGTGCGCTGCTCGCCGGACGCATCGCGAAACACCCGGTCGAGGCTGAGCTGCGCGCCGATCTCGGGATCGAAGGCCGGGCGTGCGAAAGCCATGGCCGGCAGTGCCGCGAGAAGGGAAAAAGCGGTTAGCCAGGCCTTCACGGCCGGCCTCCCTGGCCTGGCGCGGTCCGGCAGCGCGCGGCCTGTGGCGCGCGTGGTATCTCGGCCTCGACCAATCGGCAGTCGGCGCCGGCGGCCGGCGCCGGCTGCCCCCAGTTCGGCAAACCATGGCTGACGATCGCCCACATGGCGTCCTCGATCGGAATGCGGGCAATGCCGGCGGTGCGGTCGACCCAGCCGACCTTGTTCAGCTCCTGCTCCTCCGCCTTGCGGAAGGCAGCGAGGTCGTCTTCTGGAAAGCGCTGCAAGGCTGGACTGGCCCGGTTGCCGACCGATGATGGCCCCGGCAGCGGCCCGAACGGCCTGGTGTCGAAGACGAGCCCGAGGACGATGACTGTTGCGGCCAGGAGCAGCAGCAGGCCGGCCGCGAAGGCAAGCAGCGCGCCCGGCCAGACGTCGCGCGTTTCGGGATGGCGGGCTGCCCTAGCCATGGACCGGCCTCCGGCACCAGAGGGCGATCCGGTCCGGCCGGCCAAGCGCGAAAAGCAGCAGCGCAAGCCAGAGGCCGCCAGCTCCTGCCAGCGCGGCAAGATCGTACCAGAATGCGATCACATTACCGTCCGCCAACGGCGGTCTGATCCGCCACAGGACATCGACGTAGTGGCCGGCCAGCACGATGCCGCAGATCGACAGCAGGCCGGCATGGCTGCGCTTCAGATCCCGGCTGAGCAGCCCGGCAAAGGGGACCGCGAATTGCAGCGCAATCAGCAGCCAGAGCAGATACTGCCAGCCATTGCTGCTGCGGATGAGGTACCAACGGATCTCGTTCGGCAGGTCGCCGCCCCAGGTCACCAGCCATTGCATGAACGACAGGTAAGTCCAGAGCAACACGAAGCCGAACAGCATGTTGGCCAAATCCTCGCCGAGCGCGACATCCTCCTCGCCGCCCGGCATGACCTCGATCGAGCGGTTCACGCACAGTACCGTCATCGCCAGGGCGTAAGCGCCAACGACTTCGGCGGACGCTTCCAGCAGCGCATAGATGGTCGAGGAGAACTCCGGCTCAAGCGAGAGCATCCAATCGATGGCAAAGATCGTGACCGCCAGCCCATGCGCAATCAATCCAGCGGCATAGGCCTTGCCGCGGCCGGCGCTGCCACGGCCGCTATCGGTCGTTGTCCAGTCAAGCACGCGCCACGCCACCACCAGCCAGATCGCGGCGCAGGCGGCAAAGCGCAGCAAAAAGAACGGAACGTTCAGATAAGAGAATTTCTGGCGCACCGTCTCGGGCAATGCAGCCGCGTCGGCACTCGCCCAGGGAAAGACCAGGTCGAGCCTGAGCAGAACCGGCAGCAGCAGAAGCAGCGCCAGCGGCAGCGTCGCGACGAGAGCGCGCAGCGGCTGGCGGATTGCCTCGCCCCAGCGGCCGCCGGTCAGCCCATGCACGATCAGGATGGTCAGCGCCCCGAGCGGCAGGCCGAGCAGGAAGAGCGCCGCAGGCAGCCAGCCGGCCAATGTGGCTCTGAAGTCGAAGGCCAATCCCGTGGCGCAAAGCACAAATCCGACGGCGGCCACGGCAAGCGCCGGCAGAATCAAACGTTCGGCGGCAAGCCGCATCATCGCCCGCATCATCGATCCGGCTCCGCATTGAGCTCGGCGCGGAGGCTTTCCGGCAGCTCGGCAATTGGTGCATCGCGCGAATATTGCAGGGCGCGGATATAGGCGACGATCGCCCAGCGGTCGGCAGGCGGGACACGCGCCGCGTAGGAATACATGGCGCCATAGCCGTTGCTGATGACGTCGTAGAAATGCCTGTCGCTCGCCTTGCGCAACGCGTCCTGGTGATAGGTCGGCGGCGCCGGAAAGCCCCGCTCGACGATCATGCCGTGGCCGTCGCCGGCGCGGCCGTGGCAAGGCGAACAGAAGATGTCGAAGCGTTGCTGGCCTCGCCGCAGCAGCGTCATCGTGACCGGATAGGGAAAAGTGTCGGGTACCGGCGAAAGATCGGCATCGCGTGCGACCGTGTCCTCGACCGGCGCCCGCGCCGACATGCCGTCGGCGAATTGGTTGCTGCTTTCGAGCGGATCGTAGCGCGGCTGGTCCTCCATGTCCTGCCGGCAGCCGGCGACCAGCAAGGCTGCCGACAGCAGGATCGTGCGCATGTTCACGCCTCCACCTCCTCGACGGTTTCGGCGCCGAGCCGTGTCAGCTGGCCCTTGGTCACGCCCTTGCCGCCGCGCGCATAGGTGAAGCTCGTGGCGTTGAAGACCGGGTGGTAATATTCGGGCAGGCGATTGGCGGCCAGCATGCCGAAGAATGCGGCCAGCGCAGCGCCAAGTATCGCGGCCTCGAAGGCGATGACGAGAAAGGCCGGCCAGGAATGCAGCGGCCGGCCGCCGACATTGAGCGGAAAATCGATCTCGACCGAATAGAGGATCAGGCCATAGACAAACACCGCGCCGGCGACCGCGCCGCCAAGGATGGCCCATGGCAGGCGCGTCTTGCGCATGCCGAGCATGTCGGCCAGCCCATGCACATGGAACGGCGAGAACGCGTCCATGCGCCGGTAGCCGCGCGCCCGCATGGTGCGGACCGCCTCGGTCAGCGCTTCGGGATCGGCGAAAGCCGCAATGACGCCGTAAAGGCTCATCTTGCGCCGCCCCTCTCCCCGGCCAGCTCCTCGACCTCGAAAATGGTGATGGCCGGCAGGACGCGGATGAACAGGAAGACCAATGCGAAGAAGGTGCCGATCGAGCCGAACAGGATGCCGAAGTCGAGCCATCTCAGTGATTGTTCGCCCCAGGACGACGGCAGGTAATCGCGGCTTGGCCCGGTGACGACGATGACGTAGCGCTCGACCCACATGCCGACATTGATGATCAGGGCAATGGCGAACAGCACCGCCATGTTGAGGCGCACCCGCCGGAACCAGAGCAATTGCAAAACAGCGCCGTTGCAGGCGAGCATGGTCCAGAACAGCGGCGCATAAGGTCCGAAGGCGCGCTGCCACATCATCGTGCGCTCATAGGTTTCGCCCGAATACCAGGCGAAGAAAGCCTCGGAGGCATAGCCGTAGATGACGATCATGCCGGCGGCGATCATCAGCTTGGCGGCATTGTCCATGTGCCGCAGCGTGATCAGATCCTGGACCGAAAACGCCCAGCGCAGCGGGATGGCGATGGTAAGCACCATGGCGAAGCCGGACAGCAGCGCGCCGGCAACGAAATAGGGAGGAAAGATAGTCGAATGGAAGCCCGGCGTGATGGCGAAGGTGAAGTCGAGCGAGACGATCGAATGCACCGAGACGACCAGCGGCGTGGCCAGTGCCGCCATCAGGAAATAGACCGTCTGGTAGCGCGCCCAATGAAAGGCCGAACCGCGCCAGCCGAGCGCCAGTATCCCGTAGAACAGCTGCGCCGGGCGCGATTTCGCCCGGTCGCGCAGGACGGCGAGATCGGGCAGCAGGCCCATATACCAGAACATCAGCGAAACGCTGGCATAGGTGGCGATCGCCGCGAAATCCCAGACCAGTGGGCTGCGCCATTGCGGCCAATGCATATGCGTGTTGGGTAGCGGCAGCAGCCAGTAGAAGAACCACGGGCGGCCGAGATGCAGGATCGGGAAAAGCCCCGCCATCGCCACGGCAAACAGCGTCATCGCCTCGGCAAAGCGGTTGATCGAGGCGCGCCATGGTTGGCGCAGAAGCAGAAGCACCGCCGAGATCAGCGTGCCGGCATGGCCGATGCCAATCCACCAGACGAAATTGCCAATCATCGTGCCCCAGACAACCGGAATGTTGACGCCATAGGCGCCAACGCCGACCGAGATCAGATAGGTAATCGAATAGAGAAAGATGAGGACGAAGACGAAGCAGGCGAAAAACGCGGTCCAGAAATAGCGCGGCAGCCTGCCGTCGAGGACGATCGCACTGATACGGCCGCTGATCTCCGGAAGGTCGTGCCGGCCGCGCAGAACGGGCAGTGCGCCCGGTTTTCCAGCAATAGCCTCAGCCATCGGCTTTCCCGCCTGGCGAGAGACGGCCGTTGATATTCCTGATCTTGCCGAGATAGGTGGTGCGGGGTCGCGTGTTGAGGTCCTCGAGCAAGGCGTAGTGTTGCGGCGCTGCTTTTTCCTGCACGACAGCGGCGCCCTTGCTGTTGAGGTCCCCGAAAACGATCGCCTGTGTCGGGCAGGCCTGCTGACAGGCGGTCACCACTTCGCCGTCGGCGATGTGGCGGTTTTCGATCTGCGCCTTGATGCGTTTTTCGGAAATGCGCTGGACGCAGTAGGTGCATTTTTCCATCACACCGCGCGAACGGACGCTGACGTCTGGATTGTGCGCGGCCTGTTCCGGTCCGGCCGCATCCTTGTCGAATTCCTGGAAGTCCAGGAAGTTGAAGCGCCGCACCTTGTAGGGGCAGTTCTGCGAGCAGTAGCGCGTGCCGATGCAGCGGTTGTAGACCTGCGCGTTCAGCCCGTCATGGGTGTGGGTGGTGGCGTTGACCGGACAGACGACCTCGCACGGCGCCTTCTCGCAATGCATGCAAGGCACCGGCTGGAAAAAGACGTCGGGATCGTCGAGCGGGCCGGAGTAGTAGCGGTCGATCCGCAGCCAATGCATCTCATGGCCGAGTGCCGACTCGTCCGGCCCGACGGTGGCGATGTTGTTTTCCGCCTGGCAGGCAGAAACGCAAGCCATGCAGCCGATGCATGCCGACTGGTCGATCGACATGCCCCAGGCTTCCTGGCTGTATTGCCAGTCGGGATAGAGCGATCCGGTTGGCGCGGGCGGGGCGCCGGCGCGCACGAAGTGTGGATTTTTGCGGAAGGCCTCGAGCGAGGCATGGCGAACGATCGCCCTGCCCTCCATCGCCTGATGGTGTTGCGTGGTCATGACCCGCGCACTGCCGTCCCGCGGCGCGACCGTGGCGCCATAGACGATCCAGGGAGCCTCGAGGCTTCGCAGCCTGTACGCGTCGTGGCCATCGGCGAGTGCTGCCACCGAACCGAGCTTCCGGCCGAAGCCCAGAGCAAGTGTCACGGTCTCGTCGGGATGGCCAGGCATGATCCAGACCGGCGCATCGATGTCCGTGCCGTTCGAGGCGATATTGACGACCCGGGCGTTTTCCACCTGAAGCCGCCCCGCCGTCGCTGGCGACATCAGCGCTGCATTGCCCCAGACGATCTTGCTCAGTGGCCGCGGCAATTCCTGCAGCCAGGACGAGTTGGCATTGCGTCCGTCGCGCAGCCAGGGATCGGCGACGAAACGGATTTCGACGCCTTTGGCCGCTTCGACGCGCGGGTTCAGGCCGCGCAAATCCGCCGGCATCGCAACATCGACTGGAGTGCTGGCACTGCCGGATACAAAGCCGTCGCGAAGCGCCTTTCGCCACGCGGGATCGTCCAGTGCTTGCGCCCAAGTCGTTTGTGCCCATGTCCGGCGGACGAGCGGCAGCACAGAAACAGCGAATTCACCGCCAAGCACGGCCAGGATTTCATGCACCGCCCGCCCCTGGTAAAGCGGCCTGATCAGCGGCTGCACGATCGACGCGGTTCCGTCATGGGCGCGCAGGTCACTCCAGCTTTCGAGATCATGCGCAGCAGGGACATGCCAGTGTGCGGCGAAGGCGGTTTCGTCGCGGTAGAGACCCCAGTGGACAAGAAGCTTCAGCTGCGAAAACACGTCGCGGACATCGAACCCCGCAGGTGCGGTGTGGAGAGGATTGGCGCCGAGTATGACAACGGTGTCGATATCTCGCGCGGCGATCGCCTGGCAAAGTGCAGCGAGGTCGCCCTCGATGGGCATCGCGTCGGGCGGCTCGATCAGTTCCACGGTGTTGCCAAGCGCACCAAGCCGCGCATTCATGGCAAGAGCCGCGGCATGGACGAACGGTGTTTGATGGACGCCCGGCACGATCAGCGCCGAGCGGCCGGCCGCCTTCAGATCGTCCGCAGTGGCAGCCAGCCAGGCCGGGTCCAGTGCCAAGGCGCTTGGCGCCGCTTCGCCGCCAAGCACCGCGCTCAGCGCCGCGGCGACGGCTTCGACCTCGCTCGGCCGCACCGGCCTGCGGTGATCGGCGGCAGCGCCGGTGATCGTCGGCGTCGATTCCACCGCATAGACCCGGCTCATCGTATCGTCCGCCCGGCGCACGCGACGCCGCGCGGCAAAGTCACGGGCGTAAGCGAGACGGCCGGGGCCCTCGCCCAGGAAATCCGCGTCGAGACTGACAATCGCGTCGGCGCGATCGAACCGGTAGACCGGTGCAAGCGCCCTGCCGAAAAGGGTCTGCGTGGCTTCGGCGCCGGACGGCGTTGCCAAGGGATCGTGCTGGAACAGCCTCAGCCTGGGGTAGCGCGCGCGCAGCGCCTCGAGCTGCGCCTTCATGGTGGGCGAGGTCGTCGCCTCGATCAGCAGCGCCGCGCCGGCACCGCCTGAGCCGGCCAGCCGCGAGGTGAGCTCGGCCATGTCGGCAAGGAAGTCGCCATAGGCCGCCGGTTCGCCGTGTTTCAGCGGCATGCGCGAGCGATCGGGGTCGAAAAGCGACAGCACCGCCGCCTGCATGATGGCGTCCGTCGCACCGCGCGAGGCCGGATGGTCGGGATTGCCTTCCACCTTGGTCGGCCGGCCCTCATGGCTTTCGACCACCGCACCGATACCGTAGCCATCGCTCGAAAGCGTGGTCGCGTAATAAAGCGGCTTGCCGGGAACGATGTTTTCCGGCTGGCGGATATAAGGCAGGATGTCTTCGGCCCGGCTGCAGGCGGCAAGCCCGGCCAGCGTCAGCGATGCACCCATCAGCTTCAGCAGCGTGCGCCGGTCGAGCCGCGGGATGCGCTCGGCGATCGAGGGAAATTCGGCATCGACGAAGCGGCGGAATTCCGGCGTATCGGCGAGCTCGTCGAGGCTTCGCCACAGCTCCGGGCCGGGCGAAAGCCGTTCGCGCAGGCCGGCCATGTCTGGAGCCGCGATCGGTTTGTCAGCGGTGGCAGACATAACAGTCGGTCATGGTCTCGGGGTGGATATCGAGAAGGCTGATGAGTGACCGGCGGATTTCGGCGATGCCGGCCGGTGGCTTCCAGTGCATCAGGAACACGTCCTCCGGCGGACGCAAATTAGGCTCGGGATCGCGATGGCATGCCAGGCACCATTCCATCGATAGTGCGTGCGCCCGCCGCATCAGCGGCATGTCGTCGACCTCGCCATGGCACGTCTCGCAGGCGACGCCTTTAGCGATATGGATCGAATGATTGAAATAGACGAAGTCGGGGACACTGTTCACCCGCTGCCACTGCAATGGCTGCCCGGAAGCAAGGCTTGCCCGTATCGGCGCCAGCATGTCCAGGTTGGTGAACAGCTGCGAATGGCAGGTCATGCACACCTCGGTCGCCGGCAGACCCGCCGATGACGAAGTCTCGGCGCCGCTATGGCAATAACGGCAATCGAGGCCGAGCTCGCCGACATGGTGCCTGTGGCTGAACGGCACTGGTTGCGCCAACGGCCGGCCAACGCCGGTGACGAAGTCCGAACGCAAGACGGCGGTACCGCCGAGAGCCGCAAAGATCGCCATGAAACACGCGCCCCACAGAGCGAAGCGTGAAATGCCGTTGGCACTCCTTGAAAAGACCTGCGGCATCCCCTCGCCGATTTCGCATCCAGCAAACCGTATTCACCCCCCAAAGTGCCTAACTAAGGCTGCGTGGGTAAGTTCCGGCTGGAGCAGCGGAGATCACAGAATGGTTACCCCGCCCTGGCCCATCAGGTCGGGGTGACCGGAAACCATCGAACCCTCCATACGTTCGGATGAGGTCACGTTCTGTTTCACCCGGATAAGCATCATGACCATCCCCCACCCCATCCCATTCGCCGCCGGTCCGGCGTTGCCTTCTGGTGGACGATGTTCGTCGGCGCGCTGCTGACGATCCTCGGCCTGCCGATCGGAGGGGGCGGTGCCTGGCTGATCGCGCTGGGCGGATCCTGGTACTATCTGCCCGCCGGGATCGCCCTGCTGGCCGCCGGCAGCCTGCTGCTTGCCGGCAATGCCGCCGGTGTATGGCTTTATGTCCTGACCTGGCTGGCGACACTTGCACCCGGCGGACACCATTTCATGGAGACCAGGATCGGCGACGACGTCATTGCCGACGTCATTGCCTACGCATTGCCTAAAAGCTGACGCCAGACGATGACGGCTTCGCGGGACGCTTCCATCCTGATCGTCGGCGCCGGCCCGACCGGGCTGACGGCGGCAGTCGAACTGGCAAGGCGCGGCATTGCACCTCGCATCATCGACCGCAAGGAAGGCCCGACGCCGCTCGCCAAGGCGGTCGGCATCAGTTCGCACAGCCTCGACATCCTTGAACCGTCCAAAGTCGCTGCCCGGTTGCTCGCCGAAGGATTGAAAATTCGCCGAGCCCGTTTCTACTTCGAAGGACGAGCGCTCGGCGAGATCGATTTCTCGATCCTGCCGCACCGCCATAATTTTCTGCTGTCGCTGCCGCAGCGCGACACCGAATCGCTGATGACCGATACGCTCAAGGGATTTGGCATCGACGTCGAATGGCGAAGCACATTTGTCGGCATGGCCGAGCACAAAGGTCGGGCCGAGGTGCGGATCGAGGCGCCAGACGGCCGTGACGAGGCAAGTTTCGACCTTATCTTCGGAGCCGACGGTGCGCA
The DNA here is from genome assembly GCF_040321085.1 of Mesorhizobium sp. M0522. Classification (NCBI taxonomy): domain Bacteria; kingdom Pseudomonadati; phylum Pseudomonadota; class Alphaproteobacteria; order Hyphomicrobiales; family Phyllobacteriaceae; genus Mesorhizobium; species Mesorhizobium sp. M0522. The sequence continues at coordinate 11,684 of NZ_JAMYQW010000033.1, read as the reverse complement.
AAGCACGGTGCGTGATGCCATGAGCATCGGCTTCGATGGCTACACGCATCGGCGGCAATGGAGCATTGCCGACGCCGACATCGACGATTGGCCCTATGAGCCGATGGCCGCCCACGCATTTCTTCACAGGAACGGCGACGTCGGTTTCATCATCCCGATCGGCGAGAAGCGCTATCGCGGTCTCCAACACCGAGGATGCGCTGGCCCGCATCCCCGGCAATTACCGGATCACGCGGTTGTTGGGGACCGACCGCTTCCATATTCCGGTACGACAGGCGCCGCGTTATCAAACCGCATGCGTCTTCCTGGGAGGCGATGCCGCGCATGTGAATTCGCCGTTGGGCGCGCGCGGCATGAATCTCGGCATCGAGGACGCCGCGTCATTCGCCAGGCGTTTCGTCGACGGCACGCTTGCCGGCTACACAAGCGAACGCCACCCGGTGGGGCAACGGTGGATCACGCTCAGCGAGCGCATCCTCTCGCTGGCCCAATCGGACAACGGCATCATGCAAGGCGTCAGGAACGCGGCCTTCAGCGTCGTCGGCCATCTGCCGCTGCTGCAACGGCCGCTGCTGGAGCGTGTCGCCGGGCTCAAGGAATGACGTGGTCGCATCAACCTTTTCGCTGGACATGCGTTGTTGGGTTTCAAGCCAGGGAGATGACCATGCAGATAAAATCGGAAATCGCCGGCGAGGCCGCCAAGCAGCGGCATATCCAGCGCCGTATCGACGAGAAGGACAAGTCCAAATCCAATGGCAAGCAAAAAGGCGCCATGCAGGCCGGCGCCCGCAAATATCCGGAGCCGCCCTTCCCCGAGCAGCACCAGCCGAAGCCGGGCCATGAATGGGCGATCGAGCCGGCGCCGCTTTACGATGCGCCATTTTATATCGGATCGAAAAAGCTCGACGGCAAAGTGGCCGTCATTACCGGCGGCGATTCAGGCATCGGCCGTGCGGTGGCCGTGCTCTATGCGCGTGAAGGCGCCGATGTGGCGATCGTCTATCTCTCGGAGGATAGGGACGCCAAAGATACCAAAAGGGCCGTCGAAGCGGAAGGCCGGCGCTGCATCCTGATCAAGGCCGACGTCAGCGAACGCAACCACTGCCACAACGCGGTGGCTGAGATCGTGCAGGAGTTTGGGCGGATCGACGTGCTGGTCAACAACGCCGCTTTCCAGATCCACTCCAGCGATTTCAGCGAGCTGACCGAGGAGCATTTCGACACGACGCTGAAGACCAACCTCTACGGCTATTTCCACATGGCGCAGGAGGCCGTGCCGCACATGAAACCCGGTTCGGCGATCATCAATACCGGTTCAGTGACCGGCATCGAGGGCTCGAAGCAACTGGTCGATTACTCCATGACCAAGGGCGGCATTCATGCCTTCACCCGCGCGCTCTCAGGCAACCTTGTCGACAAGGGCATAAGGGTCAACGCCGTGGCGCCGGGCCCGGTTTGGACGCCGCTCAACCCCTCGGACAAGGAAGCCGGCGATGTTTCGAAATTTGGCGCCGATACGCCGATGAAACGGCCGGCCCAGCCGGAGGAGATCGCGCCGGCCTACGTGTTCCTCGCCTCGCCACACTGCTCGAGCTACATCACCGGCGAGATATTGCCGATCGTGGGCGGCTACTGACGGCATGTATTTCATTGCCCTGGCCACTGACTATGACGGCACGCTGGCGCATGAAGGGGTCGTTGCCGAGAAGACGCTTGCGGCGCTTGAACGCTTCAAGAAGAGCGGCCGCAAACTCATTCTCGTCACCGGGCGCGAGCTGCCCGACCTGAAACGCGTCTTTCCCGAAGTCGCGATCTTCGACAAGGTGGTCGCGGAAAACGGGGCGCTGATCTACACGCCGGCCAGCGAGGAGGAGCGGACGATATCCCCGCCGCCCGCCCCCGAGTTCATCGCCAAACTCAGGAAACGCGGTGTCAAACCGCTTTCGGTCGGACGCTCGATCGTCGCAACCTGGGAACCGCATCAGGCTACCGCGCTCGAGGTCATCAAGAAATTGGGGCTGGAGCTGGAAATCATCTTCAACAAGGGCGCGGTGATGATCCTGCCCAGCGGCATCAACAAGGCGACCGGGCTGACAGCCGCGCTTCAGGACCTCAGATTGTCGCCGCACAACGTCGTCGGTGTCGGCGACGCCGAAAACGACCACGCCTTCCTGCGCGCCTGCGGCTTCAGCGTGGCCGTCGACAACGCACTGCCGGCAGTCAAGGATACGGCGGATCTCGTGACACGCGGCGCGCGCGGAAAAGGCGTCGAGGAACTGATCGCCAAGGTGGTCGAGCGCGATCGCGAGCTTGTGCCGAACCGCGACGGCATTCTGCTTGGCTCGGAGGATGGCAAGGAGGTGTATCTGTCGCCAACCGATACGGTGCTGATCGCCGGCAGCTCCGGCATCGGCAAATCGACCCTGGCGACTGCACTGACGGAGCGCTTCGTCGAGAGAAAGTTCCAGTTCTGCATCTTCGATCCGGAAGGCGACTATGACGGTCTCGAAGGCGCCGTCCGGCTGGGCGACGGCTCGAACGCGCCGACGAAGACGCAGTTGCTCGATCTCCTGGAGAAGCCGGACAACAATCTGGTCGTCAATGGCCTGGCGCTGCGCGTTAACGAGCGGCCGGACTTCTTTGCCGACCTGCTGCCGGGCCTTGGCGGTGTTCGCTTCCGCACGGCACGACCACACTGGCTGATCATCGACGAGGCGCATCACCTCTTGCCGAAGCGGCGCGACGACACGCCAATGGTGCTGGCCATGGAATTGCCGGGCACGATCCTGATCACGGTTCATCCGGACGCGATCTCAACCGAGGCATTGCGGCTGGTCACCGCCGTCATCGCACTCGGCCCCAAGGCGAAAAAGGTCATCAAGACGTTCTGTCACGAGACCGGCACCGAACCGCCAAAGGACAAGGACCTGAACTCTCCAAAAGACGAGCGCGTGCTGTTCTGGCGGCCGCAGGCGCGCAAGAAACCTGCCATGGTCGAGCCGATCGAACCGCGACAGTCGCTCAAGCGGCACAGCCGCAAATATGCCGAGGGCCAGCTGGACGAGAAGGGCAGCTTCTATTTCCGCGGCCCCGACAATGCGATGAACCTCCGCGCCCATAATCTGATGATTTTCGCCCAGATCGCCGAGGGCATCGACGACAGGACCTGGGAACATCATTTGCGCGCCGGCGACTATTCCGAATGGTTTCGCCACCAGATCAGGGACAAGGAACTGGCGCGCGAAACCGCCGAAGCGGAGAAAGACGGCACACTTTCGGCGCAGGAGAGCCGCAAGCACGTCCTGGACGCGGTGCGCCGCCGCTATACCGCGCCCGCGACCGCGCCGAAGGAATAGATGCAAACGGCGCCCAGCCGGTCCCAAGCCGGCTGGGTTCACCTCGTGGTCGATCTCCGTCCCACCTCGGCAGACGGCCGAGTCCCAGTCAGTTCCAACCGTCGATGGTCCATCGTGGAACCTCATCCGCCAAACGAGATTGTGTTCTATCGGGCGCCAGATCTATTCAATGCTGAATAATTGCTCGAAAGGAGACGATGGATGAGCAACGACCGGGACAAGGATGGTCCTGTCTTTTCAGCGGAACAGGCGCGGCAGGGCGAGATCATCCTGCGGACGCGGGCGCGCCGGATCATTTTCATCGCCGGCCTAGTGGGTCTCGTCTTGCTGGCATTGCTGGTGTGGTGGATTTGAATTCCTGACGGCTGGAGCGAAATCATGAAATCACAGCTTGTTGCCGAAAGCGCCGGACAGAGAACGTTCGTCGTTGTGCTTGATCCCGGCGAAGAGGCGTTTGCGCAGCTGACGTCATTTGCAGTCGACCGTGGCGTCGGCGGCGCGTCGCTGACCGCGCTCGGCGCTTTCGAAAGCGCAACCGTCGGCTGGTTCGACCCTGGAGAAAGGACCTACCGGAAAATCCCCGTCCGGGAACAGTGCGAAGTGCTGAGCGCGATCGGCGATGTTGCTATCGGCGACGACGGCAAGCCCAGCCTGCACGTCCACGCAGTCCTTGGATTGAGTGACGGCACCACGAGGGGCGGTCATCTGCTGGACGGCATCGTGCGGCCGACGCTCGAGGTCACATTGGTGGAGACGCCTGGCCATCTGCGCCGCAGGCACCGTCCGGAACTCGGCGTCGCCCTGATCGACTTGGAGGCTTGATCCGAGCCGATCACTTCGTTGATTTGACTGCGGCCGTTTCGGGCACGACCTCCCAACCGAAGACGCTGCGGCCGCCGAGCAGATGCGATTGCTCGAACTCCCCGGCGACGATTTCCTTCAGGCTTGGGCCGGTGACATAGCGCTCGACCTGCCTCGACTGGTCGTCCAGCCGCCGCAACGCGCCGATCTCTTCGTCACGGCCGAGCCTGGCCTTCTGGACAGCCGACTTCAGCACGCCGATCGTCTCGTCATAGACCTTCAGCGGCACGGGGAACGGGTGCCTGTCCTTACCGCCATGCGCCAGCGAGAAACGGCCTGGATCGGAAAAACGGCACGGCGCGCCATGCACGACTTCGGCGACCAGCGCCAGCGCCCGCACCGTGCGCGCGCCGACATTGGGCACCAGGAGAAGCCCGGCGAAATCTGTCGGGCCGCGCTCGGCCGCCGCCGCGATGTTGCCGTGCAGGCGGCGCATGACGACGTCGCTTTCGCGCACATCGTGGTGCGCCGGCATCACCAGATGCGGCAGCAGCTTTTGTGCCGGCTCCGGCGCTGGCGCCGAACCCCGCTCCAAAGCGGCAAGCTCCCTCACGATGCGATCCGGTCCAAGGTCGTGCAGAAGGTCCAGTTGTCCCTGGCGCGACGCTTCAGCGCGCCGGTCGGTCAGGTTGACGATCTCGCCCTGGTTGGCGCCCTCGATGGCAGCATGCGGCTGGTCGACAAAGCTCTTCAGGCCTTCGGACAGCCAGTGATAGCGGCGCGCCACCTTGCTGTCGCCGTTCATGCCCTGCTGCACCACCACCCACTTGCCGTCGTCGGTGACGATAAAGCCGTGCAGATAGAGATCGAAACCGTCCTGGACCGCGGCGCTGTCCACCTTGGCGACAAGCCGGCTGGCAGTCGCGAGGCCTTGCCCGTCGAGGCCGACACGCTCGCCGATCAGGGCAAGCTCGTGCGGGGTCTTGCGCGAATGCGCGCCGCGGCCGCCGCAAACGTGGATGCCGAGTTCGCCGGAAAGCGGCGACAGACCGCGCTTCAACGCTCCGACGACGCTGGTGGTGATGCCGGAAGAGTGCCAGTCCATCCCCATTACGGCGCCAAAGGACTGGAACCAGAACGGATGCGCCAGCCGGCGCAGCAACTCATCGCGGCCGTAATGGTGGATGATCGCCTCGCACATGACCGCGCCAAGCCGCGTCATGCGGTCGCCGAGCCATTTCGGCACGCGTCCGCCGTGAAGTGGAAGATCAGCACTTCCCGATCGCTGTGCCACGCTCTTTTGCTTGCTCCTTGAGTCCTGCCTCCACAGATAGGTATCGAAAGCGCCGCGAAGAAGCGATGGCCTGATTCCAGGCCGCGATCGTTGCGAGCCGCTAGAGCAATTCCAGGAAAAGTGTGAAACGGTTTTCCGTCCGGGATTGCGCAGAAACAAAGAGATAGAGCGTTTCGGCGTTTCCGTGAAACGATGAACCGCTCTAGCGGGCAGGCTCGCTGAGGAGATCAAACTTTTGAATCTCGCAATGCTCGCCCACCGATGCCAGCAGATCCATTGGCGGTGCGCCAGTGTCGGGCCGCCTCCAACTGATCTCGAACGAGAACACAGGGTCCTTGAGATCTGGGCGCCTCTCTATTGCGACGAGGCGTGCCTGGTAGCCAAGCGGCCCGATGAGCGCATCGATCTCCTGTCGAGCCGCGGCCTTCCACGTCAGTGCCAACTGGGCATGGTGTTCGCGCGACATTCGAAGGTCCACCCATTTCAGGACCAGCAAGGTGGCCAGCGTCAGCGCCGTGCCGGCAGCGCCCAAGCCGTATTGGCCACCACCGAAAGCCAATCCGATCGCCGTCATCACCCACAATGTGGCCGCCGTGGTGACGCCGCTGACAAGATTGCCGCGGCGAAGAATGGCGCCACCGCCGATAAAGCCGACGCCGGTCAACACGCCCAGCGGAAAGCGCAAGACGTCCATCGATGCAAACGAATCCGGGTGCTTGCCAACGGTCTCGAGCAGAATACTGGCCTGGATCATTGTGATGGCGGCGGCCAATCCGACCAGCACGGTGGTGCGTAGCCCCGCCGCGTGCCCGCGCGCCTCGCGGTTGAGGCCTATCAACAGGCCGGCGAGCGCGGTCAGAAGCAGTCGTGCCGCGATGTCCTGCCAGACCGGAACAACGAGGAGCATCGCGGTCACCCGTCAGGCCAAGCGCTGCTGGCCAGGAATAGCGCCAGGGTCAAAGCGAACAAGGGCAAGAGCGTCTTCATCGCAAATTCTTTTCGTCGATAAGCAACAAACGATGCGCTTGGATTTTGGTTGCGCCGCCGACGATTCACCCCGGCGATGGGCAGCGGCGGAACAAAACCCTCGGCCTGCGGGTTGGTGGGTTCACGCCAACGAAGGATTTGCAGTCATGGTCCGCTTGCTGCTTGCCGGAGCCGTCGCTTATCTGGCCTATCGCATCACCAAGGAGATCGGTGGGTCCGACGAGGTCGATCCGCGGTCGCCTTCACCCGACCAAACCGGCCGCAAGGTGCCGAGGCGGGAAAGCGGGGCGCAGGGGAATGGCCGACGGCGGTAGCGAATGCCTCAGCGGCGGCGCGGACCAGCCATGACCGCATTTCCGTTGCCGCTCGACCTTCGTCCGATGGAAGCCAAAGCCGCCGACGCAATTCCTGGCGGCGACGGGCTTTGGCAGTACGAACCGAAATGGGACGGGTTTCGCTGCCTCGTGTTCAAGGGCGACGATGCCGTCGATCTGCGTGCAAAATCGGGCAAGCCGCTTGGCCGCTATTTTCCCGAACTGGTCGCGGTGCTGCGCGATTTGAGGTCGCGACAGTTTGTGGTCGACGGCGAGATCATCATCGAGGTCGACGGATCGACTTCATTCGAGGCCCTGCAAATGCGCCTCCATCCCGCCGAAAGCAGGATCCGCAAATTGAGCCTCGAGACGCCCGCCATGCTTGTCCTGTTCGATGTGCTGGCCGAACCCGGCGGCAAGGTCATCATCGAACAACCGCTCAGCGCCAGGAGACGGGCGATCGAGGCCTTTGTCGCGTCGGCGGCACGGCCCGAACTGCGCCTGTCCAAATGCACGCACGATGCCGCTGCCGCCGAGCGCTGGCTGCAGGGCTCCGGCCATGGCTCGACCGACGGTGTCGTTGCAAAACTGATCGCCGGGCCATACCGGCCCGGCGAGCGCGCCATGGTCAAGGTCAAGCGGCTGCGCACTGCGGATTGTGTGGTCGGCGGCTTTCGCTATCTCGCCGGCAGCAACGAAGTCGGATCCCTGCTGCTCGGCCTCTACAACAACGAAGGCAGGCTGGACCATGTCGGGTTCACCTCGACCATCGGCAAGGACGACCGGGCGGCGCTGACCAGGCGGCTGGAAAAACAGCGGGCCAAACCGGGTTTCACCGGCAAGGCGCCGGGCGGGCCAAGCCGCTGGAGCACGGAGCGCAGCGGACAATGGGAGCCGATAAAGCCTGAACTGGTGGTCGAGGTTCGTTTCGACCATGTGACAGGCGACCGGTTCCGGCACGGAACCAAGCTGTTGCGCTGGCGGTCGGACAAAGAGCCCCGGCAATGCACGTTCGATCAGATCGAGTAAGCCCGCAGCGATGCACCGCTTCAAGGCTCCAGCTGCCCGCTCTACCGTTCATGACAGACCAATGCAGAATTCACCGGTTCACCGCGGCCAACCGAGCCTTGGCAACCATTTCCGAGGCTCGGTTGCGGTTTTGAAATCAAGCGGCTTCTTGCATTGCGCGTTCGTTGACACCGCTTTCGCCGAGCTTGGAAAGCGCTTCGTCGGTCGCGACCTCTTCCTTGAGAGTTGCCCTGAGCAGCTCGACAACGTCGCTCTTGCCGAGTTCTTCCGCCCACGCGATCAAAGTGCCGTAGCGAGCGATCTCGTAATGTTCGACGGCCTGCGCCGCGCCGACAAGCCCGGCGTCGAGCGCGGGAGCACCGTTATACTCCTCGAGCACTTCCGAGCCCTCTTCGATAATGCCGTCAATCGCCGGGCAGGTCTTGCCACGGGCCGGCTTGCCGAACTTCTCGAACACCTCCTCCAGGCGGTCGACATGTCCTTCGGTTTCCATGCGGTGTTTCTCGAAGGCGGCGGTCACTTCTTCCGACTCCGCGCCCTTGGCCATTTTAGGCAGCGCTTTCAGTATCTTCTTCTCGGCGTAGTAGAGGTCTTTGAGCCCGTCGAGGAACAGATCCTCAAGGCCCTTGCTTGCCGCCTTCGCGGCCTTTTTCGTGGTCGCCATGATCCTCTCCCGAATGGTTGGTGCCGCCTCGCAAAGTAGAGGCGTCCCATAACCCTCCGACGGGAAACAAGTTCCCTGACGGTCCGGGAGCTTTGAAAATTTTTCCGACCCGCCGTGTAGTGTCGCAAGGGGCCTCGACCTGCGGCAGCAATCGGCCAGGAAAGCGCCGTCAGCGCTCGCCGATATGCTCGACCAGGCGGGTATATTCGGCCTCGGCCAGGCCGTAGCCGCCATCCGCCAGTGCGACGAGACCATCGCGATCGCGAATGATAATTTCGCCGCGCCGGGACCGGATGAGCCCTCGCCCCTCGAGCAGCTGCAGCGCGACCGTGACACCCGGACGCCTTACGCCAAGCATGATCGACAGGAATTCGTGAGTGATCGTCAGCCGGCCGCCGTCCACCCGATCGTCACACATGAGCAGCCAGCGCGCCAGCCGGTCTTCAAGTTTCGATCGCGCGTTCACCAGCGCGGTATAGCCAGTCTGGACATGCAGATATTGCACGTAGCGCAGCAAGAACAGCCGCAGCGTCGGGCTTTGCGTCAGCGCCGCCTTGAACGGCTCGGCGTCGATCCTGGCGGCTTCTCCCGCCAGCTGCACATAGCAATCATGGACCGTACGGTCGTCGCCCATTATCAGGGCCGAGCCGGTCATACCTTCCAAGCCGACAAGGCCAACTTCCGCATCGCTGCCGTTCGGCATTTTCGCAACCACCGAACCGATGCCGTCCTCGAGGAAATAAATGGCCTCGATCGGCGATCCGGACACTTCGAGCGATTGCCGTAACTCCAGCGAACAGCGCTCGATGTGCGGCTCGAGAGATGCGAAATCGTCGGCGCTCATCCGGCGCAACAGCTTGTTTCTGTATAGATTTCTATTGAAAATTGCTGGATCAGACATAGCTGGCCCCAAAACAGGGCAAGAGCTTTTTTATCTCCCAGCCGTCCGCGCCCGGTATAACCTGCGGACGATAACGCTCATATAAGCACTCAAAGGTATGGAGCCTACTAAATAAAAAAATGAATCGATGCACGACAGTTTCTCCTGCCGCTTGCCTACGAAACCATCCGACTGAAAGTTAGAGTTGGAAACGTACCAAAGACGGTTTGGTACGAAAACGACAATTGAGGTCACCGGACGCGAAAGAGCCCGTCGCGAGGGATGCAACGGGCTCCATTCGGGCGTCGTGGGCTACGCCCAATGATCCAAATGAGGGGTGGGTTGGATCGCAGCAACAATGCAGGTGCAAGGCAGTCGTTCCCAAACTGTCTGTTTGGTAATTTCCGTACATTGAGTTTGGACGAGAGCGGCGCTAATTGAATTGGAGTCGTCCACACAGACATGGCGAGTGGACGCTTGAAAGACGCTTCGCGCTTTCGCCCTTTTTCAAGGGAGGATGGTATGTCGATGCAAGGTGCAGCAACTCCAGCCGAACTGAGCGTGCTGAAAAAAGCGCTCGACGACTGCTGCCGTGAGTTGGGTGTTGCGGACGACAGTCCTGTCCGCGAGCGGTTGGCCGCCCGTATCATGTCGCTGTTCAACGAGGGTGTGCTCAGCGCCGATCTGAAAGAAGCGCTGGCCGCCGATCGCCAACACTAAGCTGCTGCTATGGTGGTGTCCTCGGTGCCGAAAGGTTCGGGACCGGGTCGCCGTTTTTAGCCAAGGATCCTGGTTGGCCAAAGGTCTTGGAAATCTCGTCTCTTCACGACAAAACGCCCGGCGCTTGTTGCCAAGCGGCAGGCGTTTTTGTCGTGAGCGGACACTAAGGCGCGTCGCGTTCGACCGGCCTCATGCGATGCGCTTTAGGTTCCTGTTTTATGCATGTCGCTATCACAAAACCGCTGCACACTTTTGCGCGACGTGCATCAAATGCGCCCAAGCAGGACCAGGATAATGACGATAAGCAGCACCAGGCCGAGGCCGCCACCACCGTAATAGCCGGTGCCATAGAACGGTCCGCCGCCCAAGCCGCTGAAGCCGCCAAGCAAGGCAAGGACCAAGATTATGATGAGAATGGTTCCAAGGCCCATGATGTCTGCTCTCCTTGTTTGCGCTGCCGCCATTCGCATCAGCGCGTCGCATTGTACAAAGGTATGAACTCGCAAGAAGCATTCCTGTTCCGGCGGAACGGTAAGGCGTACGCTCATGCGGCGAGCAAAATGCCGGGCTGTGCCGTTAGAAAAGTCCACAGATGCGTGCCCGCGGAGAATGGCATGGCGGCCACCTTGAACACCTGAGAACATGCTGAATTCATAGGAGATTTGTCGGAACCTTCGCTCGCCCGAACGGTTGTTTTCGTAGTCGCAACGCGACGACCCTCGTAAAAAGGAGAAGCATCATGCTCACGAAAATTCTCGCAGCTTCGGCGCTTACGATCGGTCTGGCTACGTCAGCGATGGCGCAGAACGTCGGCGACGCTTCCGGAGCCGCTGCCGACGGTAGCGGGCGGACGATCGTAGTCCCGGATAATGGCGGCCCTGACACCGGCACGGATTCGACCATCACCAATAGCATTCGCGATTTCTCAACGACGAATTCGAATGCCGACCGGAATTGCCCGCCGGGCCCGCAGGGGGCTCTGCCCGATGCGACCGGCAAGGCTCCGGGCACGATGGCGCCGACGGTGAACGACAACCACTGCGGCAAGTAAGCGCCCGGTCATCACAGCCTGACGAGGCCGCGGAGCTCAAGCTCCGCGGCCGGCTGGTTTTGCGTAAAATCAGCCTAGCGGCCGCGGTGGTCGAAGCTGACCGCGATATCCCGACCGTCCAGCGCCCGAACGATGAAGCCAACCAGCTCCTCGTCGGTTTGCCGGAACCAGGGAAAGCGTTTGCGCAAATCGGCTATGACGACGGTGGTCGAGAGAATGTCACCGGCATGATAGTCGGCCATGATGGTATGAACGGCAGCGTCGGTGTCAATACCGATTCCTAGCGGCGACTTGATCTGCCCCACGGAAGCCTCCACCCATCTCTCCCAGCCAACGATAGCAAGACTGCCGCAAAGCGAAAGAGCTTGTACGATTCCGTACGATCTCGTGGCTTGCGTTGCACTTTGCAGGACGCAGCCGGCGTCTTTTGTTTTGCGTTTCCAAACCATTGTCTGGCGTGGTGGGGGGGGGGGGGGGCCCCCCCCCCCCCCCCCCCCCCCCCCGGGGGGGGGGTGCGCCGGCGGGGGGGCGGACACCCCGGGGGGCCCCCCCCCAAAAACCAAATTAAAAAAAAAGGGGGGGGGGGGT
>NZ_JAMYQW010000032.1:0-85068 GCF_040321085.1 Mesorhizobium sp. M0522 | reverse complement strand
ACTTCATGCTCGGAGGCCGATGGCCGTCCGTCACCCCTGATCGATTAAAGCCTCACCGACGCTGCCAACGAAGCTCACGCCTCAACCCCGCGCCCCTCCCGCGAGCGGGTTCGTTCACTGGCGCAACGTGCTCGTCTGGCAGATGAGACGAACGGCAACTTCCCGCCCATCTCGGCCATTGGCGGCAGCCTGCTGATTGAGTTTTGACCCTAAGGCGCTTTTTGGGACGTGGCCGGTCTCGAAGCAGGTCAGGTACCGAGTTCTTCGACTTCCTCGACGAGTTGCGGACGCTGGTGCAGATAACGCGTCGCCTTGCGCTTGGCGATGATATCGGCCCAGACGCGTTCCACTTGTGAGGCGGCCAACCCCGCCGCCTGCCCCACCACTTCGGCCGCCATGCCGTTGTTGAGACCGTAAAGGCAAATATCCATACGGTCATATGGAAGCGAGAAATAGAACTCCTCCTGTGTCTGCGCCAGCGAGTAGGTATCGGTGGTCGGCGGCCGGTTCCGGATTTCCTCCGGAACACCGAGATGGGGCGCCAGCGCATAGACCTGCGTTTTATAGAGGTGGGCGATCGGCTTCACGTCCGCGGCGCCGTCACCGTTCTTCACGAAGAATCCCTGATCATATTCCAGCCGGTTCGGTGTTCCAAGAACGGCGAAGTTCAGACGATCAGCATGATAGTATTCGATCTGCTTGCGGGTGCGCTGCTTCATATTGGTAGCGGCGACGACGCCGAGATAGACAGGCAACGGCATTCTCAGTTTCGTCTGCTTGCCTTCGGGATCCTGCACCACCAGCGACGAGATATTATAGCCTTGGCCCTCGAGCGCGTTCGCGATCACGATCTTCGAGGCCCAGCCTTCGCCGTATTCCGGGACCAATTCGCGGATGAAGGCGTCGCGGCGCTGGTAGCAGCCCATCGCGCGCAAGGCCGGCCCGATATCCTCCGTCACAGCCTCGACACCAAAAGTTTCGGCGACGAGGCGGCCGAGCCGCAGGCTTTCGGGATCAGAATCGCTTTCCGGCATGAACAGGCAAAGCACATTCCGCGGACCGACGGCACGTGCGGCCAACGCGACCGACACGCTCGAATCGATCCCGCCCGAAAGACCGAGCACAAGGCCCCGCTTGCGGAGCTCGCGCAACTGCTGGCGCAAGGCCGTTACGATACGGTCCGTTTCAGCGGCTGGGTCGATCGCCAGAGCCTTCGCCACAAAGGTCCGCGCATCCTCGGTCGGGCGAACATTCATTGCGCGGCCTCCATCATCTCTGCCGCAAGCCGACGGCTGACCTTGCCGGTATCGGTCTTCGGCAGCTCGCGGCGAAACTCGACGATCTTGGGCACCATGAAGTCCTCAAGATGACGTGCACAGTGACGAACGACATCTTTTTCGCCAAGCGCTGGGTCGGACCGTACGACACATGCGCCGATCGCATGCCCAAGCACAGGATCCGGCACGCCGAAGACAACCGCTTCCGCGATGCCCGGATGAGCGTGAAGCACGGCTTCCACTTCCTTGGGCGCCACCTTCTCTCCCCGTGTCTTTATGATGTCGTCCTTGCGGCCGACGAAATAGAGAAAGCCGTCCTCATCGGCCCTGAACAGATCGCCGGTGTAGAGAACCTTCTCCCAAGGGTTCGGGCCTGGGCGCAGGGTTTGTTCCGTCGCAGCTTCGTTTCGCCAATAACCCTGCATGACGTGCGGCCCGCGAATGACCAATTCACCTGCTATGCCCGGCGGCACTCGTTGCCCGTGGTCGTCGACGATAAAGGCTTCGGTGTTTGGAATGGCTATTCCGACCGACCCCGGCCGGCGGTCGAGCTCCTCGGGCGGCAGATAGGTGCAGCGCTTGCATTCCGTCAGGCCATACATCGAATAGAGCCTGACTCCGGGAAAAAGGAACCGCAAGCGTTCTATGTGAGCCGTCGGCAAGGCAGCCGCCGTGTTGGAAATATAGCGAAGGCTGGGCAGGAAGCCCGGCGCCAGATCACGCATCTGCAGGATCATCGCTGCCATCGTGGGCACGAGCGGAAGCCCGGTGACGCCTTCCTGGCGGATGCGTTCAAAGACCGCCTGGGGAAAAGCGAAGGACTTCTCGAGCACGAGCGTGGCGCCGAGCCTGACAGCCATCAGCAACTGATAGAGGCCGTAGTCGAAAGCGAGGGGCAGAACATTCAAGATGATGTCGTCGGGCGAGTTGCGCAGATAAGTGATGATGGAGCCCGCCGCCGCGTCGCAATTGCGGTGCGTCATCATCACGCCCTTGGGCCGGCCGGTCGAGCCCGAGGTGTAGATCAACATCGCAAGATCGACGTCAACGCCGCGGTGGTCAATCTCCCTGGCTTGGAGCGTCAAGCAATCCGCCAGGGATGTGGCCCCTGCCGGGCATTGGTTATCGGCAGCAACGGTGGAGGCCACGAAGATGCCGGTCTTGCCGGAGGACGTCTTGCCGGACGATCCGCACGCCTCGGCGACCACGGGCATCAGTTTTGCTTGCGTGAGGATCGCAGCTGCGTCGCAATCGGCGATGATGTAGGCCAGCTTTTCGGCCTTGGTGGATGCATTGATCGGACTGAAAGTCGCGCCTGCTTTAAGAACTGCGAAAATCGAAACCGCAGCCTCCCAGCAATTGTCCATGAAGATCAGGACCCGGTCGTCGCGACTGACGCCATTCATGAAAAGGGCGGCGGCCAGACGGCTCGAAAGATCGTCCAGCTCTTCATAGCACAGCCTTTTGTGCTCGGTGATCAATGCCGTTTTGGCTGGATGGGCAGCGGCCTTCGCCGTCAGAAAATGTTCGATCCGCACGGACCCTCCTCGCCGATGGCGCCTACGCTGCCAGCGCTTCTGCCTTTGCCTTGATGAAGGCTGAGATGCGGTCAATCGAATCCAGATTGGCCGGTACGATGTCGGCATCGACCATCGCTATGCCGAAATCATCCTCTATGAATGCCACGAGCTCCAACACGGCCGTCGAGTCGATGATGCCGTTCTCGATCAGTGATACGGAGTCTGCAAGCTCGTAGGACGTGTCCCCGAACAGGAAGTTGTCGACGATAAAGGTTTTGACCTTGTCCTTGATTGCTACCATGATTTTTCATTCCCTCGATTTCTCAGGCCGCTCGTGCTGCACCGACCTTTTCGCCAGTGAAAATCTTCTGCCACAGTTGCGTCGACAAAATGCCGACGAAAGCCGCATTGTCGCGGAATCCGGACGCTGGCTGCAAGCGGCATTTCTCGTGCAGGTTCGCCACCGCCTTGGCGTTGAATAGTCCTCCGGCGGCGATGCTCGCCTCGCTCAGTGAGTCGCGTACGTAGTCCAGTTCTCCCGCTCCAACGAAGGAGCGGGCTTCCGGTGCCCGGTAAGGCTGTTTGGTGCGCTCGCGGATGGCCGTCGGAAGCAGGTGCTTGGCAGCTTGGCGCAATATGTGTTTTTCCCCCAGTCCCTTCAGCTTCATCTCCGGCGGAAGTCTGGCCGCAAACTCTACCAAGCGATGGTCAAGGAAGGGGAAACGCCCTTCGATACCGTGCGCCATGGCCATGCGATCGCCCTGGCTGGAGAGGATGTAGCCTGGCAGGAGAAAGCGGGTTTCGAGATATTGCGCCTGATGCAGCGGATGCCACCGGGAAAATGCCTCAGGCAACCGGCTGGCCAGGTCCTCGGCTGCGTCATACCCCTTCAATGTCGCGCGCAGGTCACCGGAAAAGAACATCTTCGCGGCTGATGTGGTCTTGAAACGCGGCCGATGCGAGAACAGCGGATCGTCCAGGGCAGCGCTGCCGGTTCCGAAGAACGCAGCCAGGTACTCCACGGACTGCTGTTGCAGGCCCGGCAGATAGGGATAAAGCTTGCGGAACAGTTGTGGCCTTATGCGCGATGCCGGCTGTCGCGCGCAGAAACGGCGAACCCGCGCTTCCTTGAAGACATCATAACCGGCAAAGACCTCGTCGGCGCCTTCGCCTGTCAGCACCACTTTCAAACCGGCCTGGCGAACGAGGCCAGACAATTGATAGAGGGGGGCCGGGGCGGTGCGGATGATCGGCCGCTCGGTAAAGCGGATCACTTCGGGAAACACACCGGCGATATCGCCGGCACGGCAGGCGATGGTTCGATGCTGCGTGCTAATTGCCGACGCCATTTCGGTCTGGAAGGCGCTTTCGTCATGCTCGGTGCTGTCGAACGTCACGGAAAATGTCTGCAGCTTAAGAGGAGTCATGCCGGCCGCGAGTGCCGAAACGAGGGATGAATCGAGCCCGCCCGAAAGGTAAGAACCGACCGGCACGTCGGCGCGCATGCGAAGCCTCACCGCGTCGGTCAACAGGGCCTGCAGTTCCTCGGCCGCGTCGTCCTCATTGGTGATCTTCGATGGCGTATCCGGATACGGGTAGTCTAGGTGCCAATATGGTTTGACCGTGACTTGCCCCTGTGTCGCGATCATCACGCTTGCCGGCTCCAGCTCGTGGATGTTGCGGAAAGCCGTGCGTGGAGCGATCGGCGCCCACAGCGTAAAGATCTGGTCGAGTGCAATCGGATCGATTTCGGCCGAGACGCCGGGTACCTTCAGCAGGGCCTTTATCTCCGACGCAAAGTAGAGCACCCCGTCCTTGCTGGTGTAGAACAGCGGCCGAACACCCATGCGGTCTCTTGCAAGCACCATCCGCCGCCGCCGGTTATCCCAAATCGCGAAGGCGAAATCACCGTTCAGGAGCGACAGGCAGTCTTCGCCCATCTCGTCATACAGCTGCAGGAGAACTTCGGTATCGCTCGACGTGCGAAAGCGTCGGCCCTTGGCCAGCAGCCCTTCGCGCAATTCCACGTAGTTGAAGATCTCGCCGTTGAACGCAATCGTCAAATTGCCGGTTTCGTCGGACATCGGCTGCTGGCCATCACCAATTCCAATCACCGACAGCCGCGCATGCCCAAGTCCAGCCTCGGGCGCTACGAATTTCCCTTGTTCATCCGGCCCGCGATGGGCGATCGCAGACGTCATGCGCGCAAGCAAAGCTTCCGCATCCCGGACTGAACCGAAATAGCCCCCGAATCCGCACATCCACACAGCTCATACTGAACAGCAAGCCACGAAACATAGCGGTCATAAGCGCCTCAAAGGTTAATCGGATACTTTTCAGCGAGCATGTGGTTAACAGGATGTTAGGACAAAATGATGTTTTTGCGGACCGACTTGCGCCCCACTCCAGGTGTCACGCTTGAGGGCGTCACGGCGAGCGATGCAAATCACTGCTTCGAGTACGGCCGGTACCAGTCAACAAACTTCTTCAGCCCGTCCTCTATCGAAACGCTAGGCCTGAAGCCGAAATTCCGCTCCAGCGCGGTCATGTCGGCGTAAGTCTTCTCGACGTCGCTCGCCTGCATCGGCTCGTTGTGGCGGATTGCCTTGACCTCGAGCAGCCTTTCCAGAATGTCGATGAAGTCGCCCAGACGCACCGGCCGGTTGTTGCCGACATTGTAGAGCCTGTTCGGCGGAACGTCAGCCGCCGGCGGCTTGTCGAGCACGGCGACAACCGCCTTCACAACGTCGTCTATGTAGGTGAAATCGCGCCACATTTCGCCATTGTTGAAGACCCGGATCGGCTTGCCCTCGAGCATCGCCTGGGTGAACATCCAATAGGCCATGTCGGGACGGCCCCAGGGACCGTAGACCGTGAAAAACCGCAGGCCGGTCTGCGGTATGCCGAACAGATGGGCGTAGGTGTGGCTCATCAACTCATCGGTTTTCTTGGTGGCAGCGTAAAGCGAAACGGGCTTGTCGACCTGATCGGCTTCGCTGAACGGCACGCTGCGGTTGCCGCCATACACCGAACTCGACGAGGCATAGACCAGATGCTCGAATGCCGGTTCGGCGCGACAGAATTCGAGCACTTCGAGGTGGCCCATGACATTGGAGCGGATATAGAGCCGCGGATTGTCGAGTGAGTGGCGCACGCCCGCCTGCGCGGCAAGGTGCACGATCCTAACGATCCCTTGCCCGGCCAAAGCGGCTGCAAGCGCGCCCTGTTCGGCAATATCGATCTGGTGGAACGAAAAATCCTTATGGGGCAGAAGGCGGGCAAGCCGCCCCTTTTTGAGCGCCAGGTCGTAATAGTCGTTCATGTTGTCGACGCCGACGACCGCTTCTCCCCGGTCGAGCAGATGGTGGCAAACGTGGCTGCCAATGAACCCCGCGGCTCCGGTGACAAGTATAGGCAACAAGCTTCTCCACGCGCATAGCCGGGCCGGTATCTGGAGCGGCAGATCCGGCCCATTTTGTCGTGCTATAGTCGAAAGCCGAGGTGGAGACTACCATTAAGCTGATGCGTCAGCTTGCCTCGCGCATGGCTTCGGCCGCCTGCAGGTCAACCGACACCAGTTGGCTGACGCCTTGCTCGGCCATGGTCACCCCAAACAGCCGGTCCATGCGCGCCATGGTGATCGGGTTGTGTGTGATGATGACGAAGCGCGTTTCGGTGGTTGCGGCCATTTCGTCCATCAGATTGCAGAAACGCTCGACATTGTGGTCGTCGAGCGGCGCGTCGACTTCGTCGAGCACGCAGATCGGCGCCGGGTTGGTCAGGAACACGGCGAAGATCAGCGACATCGCGGTCAATGCCTGCTCGCCGCCGGACAGCAGCGTCATCGTCTGCGGCTTCTTACCGGGCGGTCGCGCCAGGATCTCAAGCCCTGCTTCGAGCGGATCGTCGGACTCGATCAATTGCAGCTCGGCGGTGCCGCCGCCGAACAGGTGCGAAAACAGCCGTTGAAAATGGCCGTTGACCACCTCGAAGGCGGCGAGCAGCCGCTCGCGGCCTTCACGGTTCAGGCTATGGATCGCCTGCCGCAGCTTCCGGATCGCCTCGATGATGTCGTCGCGCTCGGAGACGATGGTCTCCAGCCGGTCCGACAGTTCCTTCTGCTCTTCCTCGGCGCGCAGATTGACGGCACCGAGCCGTTCGCGTTCGACCTTCAGCCGGTCGAGCTGACGCTCGATCTCGGCCATTTCGGGCATCGGGCTGTCGGGTTCGAGGCCGGTGTGGCGGATCACCAGATGCGGCGGCGTGTTCAGCGTTTCCTGGATGCGCGCCTCGACTTCTAGCCGACGCTCGTCGGCGGCGGTCAGCCGCTCTTCGGCGCGAACGCGGGATTCGCGCGCCTCGGCCAGCGACTGGATGGCAGCAGTCGCAGCCTTGTCCAGCTCGGACTGCCGGTTCTCCGCTTCCTGCAAGCGGTCGCCCGCTGCCTTGCGCAGGCTTTCGGCCTCCGCGAGCTGCGACAGCAAGGCACGCCGCTTGGCGTCGATCTCGTGGGGGGCGTCGGCCAGTTGCTCGCGCTCGGCCTCGGCCTCTGCTTTGCGTTCGCTGAGCGCCGCGATCTGCGTCGAGGCGTTTTCGGCGCGCTCGACCCAGTTGCGCCGTTCAACGCCGATGGCGTCGAGCCGGCGCGCACGTGCCTCGGCTTCCCGCCTCAGGCCCTCGTGAACGGCACGCGCATCGGCAAGGGCGGCGCGGTCGCGGGCGACGTTGGCGGCCGACTGCTCGAGCTGCAATTGCAGATCGCCGAGATCGGGCGCGTCCTGCAGCAGCATTTCCGCCTCGACGAATGCCGCCGCCGTTTCCTCATGGCTGTCGACAATGCGTGCGCGCGCCTCGTCAAGTGCTGCACGCCGGCTCGACAGCTCGCCGCCGGCTTTTTCGGCCTCGGCCAGCGTATTGCGGGCAGCGTCGAGCCCGTGCTGGGCGTCGCGCCCGGCCTGTCGGGCGTTGCGTTCGGCCTCGCTCGCCTGGGCAAGCGCCTGTTCGGCCTGGGCAAGGGCTTGTTCAGCTTCGCGCAGGGTGCGCGTGGCATGGACTGCTTCGGCATCGAGCTCGGCCAGCCGGTTTTTCTGCGCCAGCCGCTGCGCGGCGGCGGTCGGGGCATCGGCGCTGGCGGTGAAGCCGTCCCAACGCCAGAGCGCGCCTTCGCGGCTGACCAGCCGTTGACCGGGAGCAAGCAGCGTCTGCAGCCGTCTTCCGTCGGCGGCTTCGACAATGCCGATCTGGGCCAGCCTGCGGGCCAGCTGTGCCGGCGCACGCACAACGCTGGCGAGGCTCCTTATGCCTTCGGGCAATGCGGCGTCGGCAGGCTGGATTTCGCTCTGGCCCCAATGCACCGGCGCACTGCGGTCGAGCGGCACGTCGAGATCTTCGCCAAGCGCGGCACCCAGCGCCGTCTCGTAGCCGCGCTCGACGCTGATCTGCTCCAGCACCGAGGGAAATAGATCGCCGCTGGCGGCGTTGAGGATCTTGGCCAGCGTGCGGGCCTCGGTTTCGATCCGCGCCAGCTCGGCCTTTGCGTCCTGAACCGGTGGGCGGGCAGCATTTTCGCCTGCACGCGCCTCGGCGACCGCCTGTTCGGCGGCAATGGCGGCTGCCTCAGCCTCTTCGAGCAGCGTCAGCGCCTGATCGACCAGCAGCCGCTTCTCGGCGGGATCGGGCAGGCCGGCGACCCTGGAGACGATCTCCGACAGTTCGCGGTCGACATCGGCAAGCTGGCGGGCAAAGCGGTCGCGGCGCTCAGCGGTGTCGCGCAGCGTCCGTTCGATCTGGTTGCGCGAGGCGGCAGCCTCCGCCCGTTCGGCGGTCAGCGCGGCGAGCCTGGCCTCGCTCGAGGCAAGCGTCGATGCCGCCTGCTCGAAAGCCGCGCGGGTGCTGGCCTCGCGCTCGGCGGCGCCGGCGTTTTCGGCGTTGAGCGCGGCTTCTTCGGCGGCGAGGCGTTCGAGGATATCCGCATTGTCGCGGACCATGCGCTCCTCGCGGGCAAGGTCGCCATCGAGCTGTTGCAGTCGGCGGTCGAGCTCAGCCTGGCGGGCGCGGATGCGGCCTGCCTCTTCCTCGATCTGCGCCTTGGCGATCGATAGACGCTGGAAGGCGGCGGCGGCAGCGGCTTCCGCATCGCGCAGGTCCGGCAGCCGGTGGGCGTTGATGCCTTGTTCCCTGGCGGCAGCCATCTGGGCGGCGGCACGGTCGCCGACCAGCGCGGTGGCAATCGCCAGCGCCGAACGCGCTTCGCCTTCCTGCGTCTTGGCCAGCGTCCAGCGCAGATGCAGCAGCGTCGCTTCGGCCTTGCGGATGTCGGCCGACAGGTTCTTGAAGCGCGAGGCCTGGCGGGCCTGGCGTTTCAGGCTTTCGATCTGACCCTCCAGCTCGCCGACGACGTCGTCCAGCCTTTCGAGGTTCTGTTCCGCCGCCTTCAGCCGCAGCTCGGCTTCGTGGCGCCGTGTGTGCAAGCCGGAAATGCCGGCCGCCTCCTCCAGCAGCGCGCGGCGCGCCTGCGGCTTTGCCTGGATCAGCTCGCCGATGCGGCCCTGGCCGACCATCGAGGGCGAGCGGGCGCCGGTCGACTGGTCAGCGAACAGCAGCTGAACGTCCTTGGCGCGAGCCTCCTTGCCGTTGATGCGGTAGAGCGAGCCGGCCTCGCGCTCGATGCGGCGCGAGACCTGCAATTCGTCGGCGTCGTTGAAGGCGGACGGCGCGGTGCGGTCGCTATTGTCGAGGAACAGCGTGACTTCGGCGGTGTTGCGGGCCGGACGCGTTCCCGAGCCGGAAAAGATGACGTCGTCCATGCCGGACGCACGCATATTCTTGTAGGAGCTTTCGCCCATGACCCAGCGCAGCGCCTCGACCAGGTTCGACTTGCCGCAGCCGTTCGGCCCGACGATGCCGGTCAGACCGCGTTCGATGACGAACTCGCCGGGTTCGACGAAGGATTTGAAGCCGAGGAGGCGAAGGCGCGAGAACTTCATTCGCGCCGGCCCATAGCCAAGTTTCGCAAAACTGTGCCGCGGTTTTGCAAGGAGAACCCGCGGCAAGACAAAGAAGTGCGCACGCCGAAGCTACGCCGCTTCGGCGCTGCCGAAACGTCAGAGCAGAGGGTCGATGATGGCCGACATTTCCGCAATCGACATCGCCCCTTTGTAGGTCTTTCCGTTGATGAAAAAGGTCGGTGTGGAATCGACCTTGAATTCGTCGGCGCCGCGCTTCTGGACGGATCTCACATCGTCCAGAAGTTTCTGGTCCGTCAAGCAGGCCTCGAAGGACTCCTGTGTAAAACCGGCAAGCTTGGCGATTTGCAGCAGTGCGTCCTTGGTATTGTTCACACCAACCCAGTTCGCCTGCTGCCTGAACAGCACGTCGACCATCGGGAAATAATTGTCCTTGGAGCAGCGCGCCAGCATGAAACCGGCCTCGGCGCTGGGATCGAACGGAAACTCGCGCAGTATGTAACGGGCCTTGCCGGTGTCGATATATTTCGTCTTCAGCTCCGGAAAAGTGGTCTCGGCGAAATGCGCGCAATGCGGGCAGGTCATCGATGCATATTCGACGATAGTGACCTTTGCATCGTCCTTGCCGAGCTGCATGTCGGGCAATGCGCCGGGCTTCAGCAGTGCCGCCATGTCGACCGTGCCCTGAGCCTCCGGCGCCGCCGCGGCGGCCGGAGCGGCCGGCTTCGCAGGTTCCGGAGCCGCAGGCTTCACATCCTGCGCCTCGGCTTTCTCGCCCGAGTCGCTGCAGGCGGCAAGCAGCGCCACCGCTGGTATTGCGGCCAGCGAAGTCAAAAGGTTTCTGCGGGACAAGGAACGGATCATACGAATCACCTGGCAATAGTTGGATTTTGCAATGCAAAGTCTACAAAAAGCGAGAGTTGGCGCGAATTAAGGCATTACCGCCCCTATTCCAATCGCCAAATCCGGGCATACCATCACGATAGCGCGAGATCACGGTTTCTTTTGACCGAGAATGGTGGCGCCAAGCCGCTCCAGCGAGGCGCGCAGCCCGCCGTCCTCGATCAAACCAACGGTGCCCGACAGCTTCGCTTTCTCGGCCGCAGTCAGCGGCCGCAAACTGGGTTTCGGCTTGTCCTTGCCCGCCATTACCGGCTTCTGCACGATCCTGATCCGACCGATCGCATTGAAACCGAGGAAGGCATTGACCCGGTTGATGATCTCGCCGGTCTCGTGCTGCAGATGCAGCGCCGCCACACCCTCGCAGGCAATCACCAGCACCGCCGGTTCGAAAGGATCGTCCTCGTGCATGCGGCGCGGCCACTGGATCTTTTCCGGGCGCGAGCGGCCGGCAAGTCGCGGCCCGGCAATTTCTTCCCATGACTGGACCAGTCCGACCGACATACCGGCCCGCTTGCGCAGCACTGGGTCGAGGATCTCGGTTGCGAGATCGCTCACCGGAACGGGATTGCCGAAGGGCCTTTTCCCTGCCATGTGCGTTCTCCAGCTTCAGCACCAATGGATTAGGGCCGACCCACGATCAATGGCACTGCACGACCAGACCCGCAAGGCCGTATCCGGAGACAATGTCGAGATCGCCTCCCGGCTGCTTGGCTGGTACGACGCGCATCACCGCGACCTGCCCTGGCGCGTTTCGCCGCGCGCGCTGGCGGGCGGGGCGCGACCCGATCCCTATCTGGTCTGGCTTTCCGAGGTGATGCTGCAGCAAACCACGGTCGAGGCGGTAAAATCCTATTTCCGGGCGTTCGCAGAGAAATGGCCAACGGTCCAGGCGCTGGCGGCGGCACCGACCGAAGACGTCATGAAGGCCTGGGCCGGGCTCGGCTATTATTCCCGCGCCCGTAACCTCAAAGCCTGTGCCGATCTCGTCGCGCGGCAAGGCGGCCGCTTTCCGGACAGCGAGTCCGGCTTGAAGGAACTGCCCGGCATCGGCGCCTATACGGCGGCGGCGATCGCAGCGATCGCCTTCGACCGACCAGCCGCGGTCGTCGACGGCAATGTCGAACGGGTCGTCTCACGGCTGTTTTCGATCGCCACGCCGCTGGGCGAAGCCAAGGGCGAGATACGCGGCCAGGTCGAACGCATGGTTCCCCCGACAAGGCCCGGCGACTTCGCGCAGGCGATGATGGACCTGGGCGCGACGATCTGCACGCCGCGCCGGCCCCGCTGCATGCTGTGCCCCGTTCGCGAGGACTGCAGCGCCACGATCTCGGGCGACCCCGAACGCTTTCCGGTCCGCCTGCCCAAGGCCGAAAGACCCTTACGCCGCGGTGCCGCCTTCGTTGCCGTCAGGGGCGACGGCGCCATCCTTCTGCGCAAGCGCGCGGACAAAGGCCTGCTCGGCGGCATGACTGAGGTGCCGACGACCGGCTGGACGGCGCGCATCGACGGCGCCACCACGGAAGCGGCGGCCCCGCTCCCCGGCAACTGGCGGCAGGCCGGACGCATCGGCCATATCTTCACCCATTTTGCGCTTGAACTCGACGTGTTCAAGGCGGAGACCGACAGTGCCGCCCCGGTCGGGCATTTCTGGTCGCTGGCCCATGAAATTTCCGGGGAAGCGCTGCCGAGCGTCATGAAAAAGGTAATCGAAGCGGCGATACCGGGCGCGACGAAAAAGCAGCGGCCGCGTTGAAAGAGAGAAGAATGACTGAAATCCGCCACATCGTTTTCGACATCGGCAAAGTGCTGATCCACTATGATCCGGACCTGCCCTTCAGTCGCTTGATCCCCGATCCCGACGAACGGAAATGGTTCTTCGACAATGTCTGCACGCATGATTGGAACATCGAGCAGGATCGCGGCCGCAGTTGGGAAGAGGCCGAAGCGCTGGCGATCGCGCAATATCCCGAGCACGCCGAAAATATCCGCAATTTCCGCCGGCACTGGCACGAGATGGTGCCTCACGCCTATGAGGACAGCGTCGCCATCATGATCGGCCTGATCGACAGCGGCCATGACGTGACGATGCTCACCAATTTCGCTGCGGATACGCTCGCCGAGGCCCGCGAGCGCTTCGATTTCCTCAATCGGCCGCGCGGCGTCACCGTTTCCGGCGACATCCGCCAGATCAAGCCGGATCGCGCCATCTATGACCACCACGTCGCCGCGTTCAGCCTCGAACCGTCAGCGACGCTGTTCATCGACGACAGCCAGAAGAACGTCGACGGCGCCAAGGCGGCCGGCTGGCAATCGGTGCTGTTCACCGACGCCCAGACGCTTAAGGCAGACCTTGAGCGGCTTGGGATCAAGGTGTGATTTGAATTCACTTCGGAAGACTGATTGAGACGTCGCTTTAACGCGATTTGCCGAAAGTTCAGGGGCTTCAGGCCCCTGCCCGTTCCATGCCCAGGCGCGCGATGCGGCGAAGCTCGTCGATCGGGGTCAGGCCGCCGCTGCGCTCATAATGCCAGAAGGTCCATCCGTTGCAGGCGTCCAGCCCCTGCACCTCGGCGCCGATCTTGTGGATCGACCCGGCACTGTCGCCGATCGCCAGCGTGCCGTCGGCGCGCACTTTTGCCGCCCAGCGCTTCTTGGCGTCGTAGAGCGTGGCGCCTGGCGCCACCAAGCCATTGTCGAGAAGCGTGACGAATGCGACGCGCGGCTCAGCCCGCTTGCCGGTCAGTACCGTCAAATTGGCGCCTTCCAGCGGCCGGACCGCATCGATACGTTCCATGGCGGCATCGATATAGGTTTGTTCGCGCTCGATGCCGACGAAGTGGCGGCCAAGCCGCTTGGCCACAGCCCCGGTGGTTCCTGAACCGAAGAACGGGTCGAGCACGATGTCGCCCGGCCTGGTCGATGCCGTCATGACGCGGGCAAGCAACGCTTCCGGCTTCTGCGTCGGATGCAATTTGTCACCATTGTCGTTCTTCAGGCGCTCGCCGCCGGTGCAGATCGGAAACAGCCAGTCCGAGCGCATCTGGACGTCGTCGTTCGATGCCTTCAGCGCCTCGTAATTGAAAGTGTAGCCCTTGCCCTTCTGGTCGCGCGATGCCCAGATCATCGTCTCATGCGCGTTCTGGAAACGGCGGCCACGGAAATTGGGCATTGGATTGGTCTTGCGCCAGACGACGTCGTTGAGGATCCAGAAGCCCAGGTCCTGCATCTTTGCCCCGACCCTGAAAATATTGTGGTAGGAGCCGATAACCCAGATCGTGCCGTTGGGCTTCAACACACGGCGCGCCGCCAGCAGCCAGGCCCGGGTGAAGGCGTCGTAGGCCTCAAAACTGTCGAACTGGTCCCAATGGTCGTCGACGGCATCGACCTTGGATTGGTCGGGCCGGTGCAGATCGCCATCGAGCTGCAAATTATAGGGCGGATCGGCGAAGATCACGTCGATCGACTTTTCCGGCAGCCGTTCGAGCGCGGCGACGCAGTCGCCCTTCAGGATCGTATCCAGCCACTCGGATTGCTGGGGAGCATCGGAAAGCTCGTCGAGAAGACGCACGGCAGACATTGTGACACCCAAGGCACGCGTTACTGTTTACTGTCCGTTATGGTTACCGATCAGCGTAAATATTCAGTGAAGCAGCCCGCCGAATTTGCGAAGCCCGGCCTGTTGGTGTATGCCGCGCCGCCTGAGCCGTTTGGACCAAAGGGCCCCTCGGCATTCCCCTCATCCCGCTTTCCGGATCACCATGCCCCAGCCAGACCTTGTCATCTTCGATTGCGACGGCGTGCTCGTCGATTCCGAAATCATCGCCGCGCGGATCGATGCCGAGCTGTTGACCTCGGCCGGCTACGAGATATCGGCCGAGGAGATTTCCGAGGTCTATGCCGGGTTGACTTTCAAGGACATCATGATGCGGGTCGAGGAAAAGTCCCGGATCCCGTTCCAGGCCTCGCTGATCGACAAGGAGGAACAGCTGGTCGATCGTCGGCTGCGCAGCGACGTGCGTGCCATCGACGGGGCGCACGAGGCTGTCGCCGCGGTAGCAGTGCCGCGCTGCGTCTGTTCGAATTCGCGTTCGGAGCGAATCGAATTCATGCTGGAGAAGGTGCAGCTTTTGCCGTTCTTTGCCGGCCGTATCTTTTCCTCGCTGGAAACCCCGACCGGGAAATCCAAGCCGGCTCCGGACGTGTTTCGGTTCGCCGCGGAAAAGCTCAAGGCCGATCCTGCGAACACCTTTGTCATCGAGGATTCGGTGCATGGCGTCACCGGCGCCAAGACGGCGGGAATGCGCGTCATCGGCTTCACCGGCGCGGCGCACAGCTATCCAGGCCACGCCGATGCGCTGACCGAGGCCGGCGCGGAAACGGTCATCCGCCGCTGGGCGGAACTGAAAAGCGTGATCGCCGCGCTGTCGGAATGGTCGGCGGACGCCTGAGAGGCCGCCTCCAACCGCCGTGGCGCGAATGCAGCGGCTTAGTTGGTCGCGGCGGCTTTCTTCTTCCTCGGCTTGTCTGTCGCTACTTTCGGAGCGCCCTCGTCATACCCGGCATATGCCTGGTAGTCCTTCGCCGTCGGCTCCGGAACGACGACGTTGGAATCGGTGAAGACGAACTGCGTGGCACTCGAAGGATCGGTAACCTGGACCTGATAGGAGTGAAGCTGCGAATAGAGAACTTCGGTGCCGTGCATCACCGCGATGCGGATCGGCATGGTGATGGTGCCGGGGGTGAACATCGGGCCAGGCACGACCTTGCCGGCGACGGCTATCTTCATCGACAAGGAGCTGTTGGCGCGGCTGCAGTCGCGGGTCACATCGGTGATCGAAGCCTGATAGATGATCTTGGCGGAATCGTCCGGCTGATCGGCGCCTGCCGCGTCCGCTGCCGGCTGGGCGGCTTCCTCGGCGGCAACATCGGTTTTTTTCTTCGGCTTCGGACCGCTCTTGGCGTAGGTATTGAAGAAGGCAGTGCCGTCACGCAACGTCACTTTCGGGCAATAGGCCTGCAGCTGGCTGGAAAGCACCTTGGGATCGGGTGGCGGTGGCGGTGTCGCATCCTTTTTGCCGAAGCCGAGAATTCCATTGTCGCTCGATTGGCAACCTGCGGCGGCAAGCATAAAGCCGGCGAGCGCCAGACCCGCGACAAAACGACCGTTGAATGAATGAAACGCCATGAACTGCACTTCCCTCTCGCAAAGCCGGTGACGTATATCAACCGCGCGGCAAAAATGCGACTGAGCCTGCGCAGAAATCCACCACCTCGCGGCGGGCGAAAATTCCCGGCAGCAATGGAAACGTGACGATGCAATATGTGAGTACCCGCGGGGAAGCGCCCGCGCTTGGATTTTCCGACGCGGTGCTGGCCGGACTGGCGCGCGACGGCGGGCTCTACCTGCCGAGCGCCTGGCCGCATTTTTCCGCAGCCGAGATCCGCGCCATGCGCGGCCTTGCCTATCCCGATCTTGCCATCCGTGTGCTGTCGCCGTTCCTCGGCGGCGAGATCGCGGCGCCGGTGTTCGAACGGCTGGTGCGCGAAGCCTATGCGACGTTCCGCCATGAGGCCGTCTGCCCGCTGGTGCAGACCGGGCCCAACAGCTTCGTGCTCGAGCTGTTCCACGGCCCGACGCTCGCGTTCAAGGACGTGGCGATGCAGCTTCTTGCGCGGCTGATGGACCATGTGCTGGCCGAGCGCGACCAGCGCGCCACCATTGTCGGTGCCACCTCCGGCGACACCGGAGGGGCAGCCATCGATGCCTTTGCCGGGCGCAACCGCACCGACATCTTCGTGCTTTTCCCGCACGGCCGCGTCTCGCCGGTACAGCAGCGGCAGATGACGACCTCGACCGCCGCAAACGTCCATGCGTTGGCGATCGAAGGCAATTTCGACGACTGCCAGGGCCTGGTAAAGGACATGTTTAACGACCACGGTTTTCGCGACCGGGTATCGCTGTCCGGCGTCAACTCGATCAACTGGGCCCGCATCATGGCCCAGATCGTCTATTATTTCTCCTCCGCGCTGTCGCTCGGCGCGCCCGACAGGCCGGTTTCCTTCACCGTGCCGACCGGCAATTTCGGCGACATCTTCGCCGGCTATGCCGCCAAGAAGATGGGGCTGCCGATCGAACGGCTGATCATCGCCACCAACGACAACGATATTCTGGCGCGCACGCTGGCGACCGGCGAATACCGCATGAAGGGGGTCTTTTCGACCACGTCGCCCTCGATGGACATCCAGGTGTCTTCGAACTTCGAACGCTTGCTGTTCGAAGCGTCCGGCCGCGATGCCTCGACCGTGCGGCGCTACATGAACGGGCTCAAGCAGTCCGGCGCCTTCACCATCGGCGAAATCGCCAAGATCCGCTCCGAATTCGACGCCGGCCGCGCCACCATGGACGAGGTCGCCGCCACCATCCGCACCACACTTGCGGCGAGCGGCTATCTGCTCGACCCGCATACGGCCGCGGCCGTGCATGTGGCCGCCGGCAAGGCTGCGGGTGAGGTGCCGATGGTGGTGCTGGGCACTGCGCACCCGGCAAAGTTTCCCGCCGCCGTCGAAGCCGCCAGCGGCGTGTCGCCTGCCCTGCCTGCATGGCTAGGCGGGTTGATGAGCGCCGAGGAAAAATACACGGTACTTCCATCCGACCTGAAAATGGTGGAAGATTATCTCGGCCGCCACACGCGGGCGGCGCGTTAGGGAGTAATTGCCATATGGGTGTTGAGGTAAGCCGTCTGTCGAACGGCCTGACAGTCGCCACCGAAACCCTTCCAAGCCTCGAATCTGTTGCCCTTGGCGCCTGGGTCAAGTCGGGCGCACGCAACGAGCGTGACGAAGAGCACGGAATGGCGCACTTGCTCGAGCACATGGCTTTCAAGGGCACCAGGCGGCGAAGCGCCTTCGAGATTGCCTCGGAGATCGAGGACGTCGGCGGCGAGATCAATGCCGCCACCAGCGTCGAGACGACCTCCTATTATGCAAGGGTTCTGAGCGACGACGTGCCGCTGGCCGTCGATATCCTTTCCGACATCCTGCAGGAATCCGAATTCGATCCGCAGGAGTTGGAACGAGAGCAGCATGTGATTCTGCAGGAGATCGGCGCCGCGCACGATACGCCCGACGACGTCGTTTTCGATCACTTTACCGAGACCGCCTTCCGCCACCAGACTATCGGCCGCTCGATTCTTGGCACGCCGGAAACCGTCAAATCCTTCACTTCGAAGCAGCTGCACGACTTCATCGAACGACAGTACGGCGCCGAGAACATGGTGATGGTGGCGGCCGGCGATATCAAGCACGACGATTTCGTGCGGGAGGTCGAAAAGCGTCTCGGCAACTTCCGCGGCAAGGCCGACGGCACCATCCCGCAATATGCGCAGTACGTCGGCGGCGATTTTCGCGAGGACCGCGACCTGATGGACGCCCAGATCGTGCTGGGTTTCGAGGGCCGCGCCTATCACGTCCGCGATTTCTATGCCTCCCAGGTCCTGTCGATGATCCTGGGCGGCGGCATGTCGTCGCGACTTTTCCAGGAAGTCCGCGAAAAACGCGGCCTGTGCTATTCGGTCTATGCCTTCCATTGGGGTTTTTCCGACACCGGCGTCTTCGGGGTCCATGCGGCGACCGGACAAAGCGATATTGCCGAGCTGGTGCCTGTGATCATCGACGAGCTGCAAAAGGCCGGCGAAAACATCCTGCAGGAGGAGCTTGACCGGGCGCGTGCCCAATACCGCGCCGGGCTGATCATGTCGGCCGAGAGCCCGGCCAGCCGCGCCTCGCAGATCGCCAGGCAGTTGCTTCTGTTCGGCAGGCCGATCGCCAAGGAAGAGCTGATGGAGCGCCTGGCGGCGTTGACTGTCGAGCGGCTGACGGATCTGTCGTCCCGGCTTTTTTCGACCAAGCCGACGCTTACAGCCGTCGGGCCGGTGGGTACGCTCGCACCCTATGAGGCGATCCTCGATTCGCTTTCGGGCACGCAGACCACTGCCCGTAAGCTTGCCGTCTAAGCCTATTCGAGCGTCGTGTTCGCGCTCCCTTTCTTTCGCCGCGACCTGCCGGCACTGAAGGGCGAGCTTGTCACGCTGCGCGTACCGCTGACCAACGACTATCGCGAGTGGTCGGTGCTGCGCAGTGAAAGCCGCGCTTTTCTTGAGCCGTGGGAGCCGCGATGGACCCCTGACGAACTCGACCGCACGGCGTGGCGGCATCGTATCGGGCGCTACCGCGAGGACTACGCGCAGGGGACGGCGATCGCCTTCTTCATCTTCGAGAAAAGCAGCGGCAAGCTGGCCGGCGGTATCACCCTCGGCAATATCCGCCACGGGGTCGCCCAAAGCGGCCATATCGGCTACTGGATCGGCGAGCGCTTCAGCGGACGCGGCCTGATGACCGATGCCGTCAAAGTGGTGACGCGTTTCGCCTTCGAAACGCTGCGATTGCACCGGATCGAAGCTGCCTGTATCCCCGATAACGCCCGGTCGATCCGCGTGCTTGAAAAAGCCGGATTCCGGCGCGAAGGACTGCTACGATCCTATCTCAGGATCAACGGCATCTGGCAGGACCATTACCTATACGCCCGAATCGCGGACGATCCGCCGGGCGTTGGAACAAAGGGCTGATTTTGACGAATTTTCTGCGCAACGGGTCGCTGCTTGCCTTTATGCTGGCGGCAATCGTCACGCTCTGCGCGGCGTCCTCGGCCTTTGCCGTAGAACCGATCAAGATCGCCCGCGACGACGTTGCGCTCGATCTTTCGGGGGCCGTCTTGATCTACCGGAACCAGGGCGAGAATTTTCAGGTGTCGACCGCGCCAGGCCCGGACGGCATCGTGCGGCGCATCGAGGTCGAGGCAAATGATGCGCGCTCGACCGGTGACTGGGCGGTGTTCGCGCTCGCTAATACCACCGACCAGCAGCTCGACAGGCTGATTGTCGCACCGCATTTCCGGCTGGTGAATTCCGGCCTGTTCTGGCCGGATCTCGGCTCGACCCGTATCGCTGCGATCACGCCCAGCGAAGGCTTTGCGCTCGACCGTCAGACCAGCCCCGACGCCGACGTGTTCCGGGTGACGTTGAACCCGGGAACGGTGATTACCTTCATCGCCGAGCTCGCCTCGCCCAAGCTGCCGCAGGTCTATCTGTGGGACCCTGAATCCTACAAGGATTCGGTCAATTCCTACACGCTGTTTCGTGGCATCGTCATCGGCATTGCCGGCCTGCTGGCGCTGTTCCTGACCATTCTTTTCGTCGTCAAGGGGACCTCGATGTTCCCGGCAACGGCGGCCCTAGCGTGGGCGGTGCTTGCCTATATCTGCGTCGATTTCGGCTTTCTCAACAAGATCATAGAAATCTCACCGGGCAATGAGCAGATGTGGCGCGCCGGAACGGAGGTGGCGCTTGCGGCGACCTTCGTGGTGTTCCTGTTTGCCTATCTCAACCTCAACCGGTGGCACGGCCATTTCAGCTACGGCGCACTGGTCTGGATCCTCGGGCTGGTGCTGATCGCCGGTGTCGCCATCATCGATCCGGCGGTTGCCGCCGGCATTGCCAGGCTGTCCTTCGCCGCCACCGCGCTGACCGGGCTCGGCCTGATCATCTTCCTCGGTATCCGCGGTTACGACCGCGCGATCATGCTGGTGCCCAGTTGGGTGATGGTTCTGCTCTGGCTATGCGGATCGTGGATGGCAATCACCGGCATGCTGGACAACGATATCGCCCAGCCGGCGCTGGGCGGTGGGCTGATCCTCATCATCCTGCTGATCGGCTTCACCGTGATGCAGCACGCTTTTGCCGGCGGCGCGCTGCATCAGGGCCTGTTCTCCGATCTCGAGCGGCAGGCGCTGGCGGTTGCCGGATCTGGCGATACTGTGTGGGACTGGGACGTGCTGCGCGACCGCGTCGTCACTCGTCCCGACGTCAGCATTCAGCTCGGTCTTGCCCCCAACAGCCTCGGCGGCCCTGCCCGCAACTGGCTGCCGGTGCTGCATGCCGACGACCGCGACACGTTTCGCACGACACTCGACGTGGTGCTCGAGCACCGGCGCGGCCGGGTGTCGCAAAACTTCCGCCTGCGCGGCGCCGACGGGCACTATCACTGGTTTTCATTGCGCGCCCGGCCGGTGATCGGCTCGGACGGCGAGGTCATCCGCTGCGTCGGCACCATGGTCGACGTGACGGAGCAGAAGAAATCCGAGGAACGGCTGCTGCACGACGCCGTGCACGACAATCTGACCGGCCTGCCCAACCGCGAGCTGTTCATGAACCGGCTGGAGGCGATCATTTCGATTGCCCGCACCGAAGAGAAGGTGCGCCCGACCGTCTTCGTCATCGACATAGACCGGTTCAAGCAGGTCAATGACGGGCTCGGCATCTCGGCCGGCGATACCATCCTTTTGACTATCGCGCGGCGGCTGCACCGACTGCTCAAGCCGAAGGATTCGCTGTCGCGCTTTGCCGGCGACCAGTTCGCGCTGATGCTTTTGTCGGAGCAGGATCCGGCCCGCATCGCGGGCATTGCCGATGCCATCAAGCACGCCATCAACAACCCGATCACCTTCGCCAAGCGCGAGATCGTGCTGACGGCCTCGATCGGGCTGATCACCTGGACCGCCACGCAGACCTCGGCCGAGGACATGGTCAAGGATGCCGAGCTTGCCATGCATCAGGCCAAGCGCTTCGGCGGCGACCGGATCGAGCCATTCCGTCCCGCCTTCCGCACCGTCGGCACCGACCGGCTGCAGTTCGAGTCCGATCTGCGCCGCGCCATCGAACGACGCGAATTCACGCTTGCCTACCAGCCGATCGTGCGGCTGGAGGACGGCAGCGTCGCAGGCTTCGAAGCGCTGCTGCGCTGGGACCATCCGCGTCGCGGCATGATCCCGCCGGCGGATTTCATTCCGGTCGCCGAAAACTGCGGCCTGATCGTGCAGCTTGGCCTGTTTGCCATGCAACAGGCTGCCGAAGACCTGGCGGGATGGCAAAAGCAGATCGGCGATGCGCCGCTGTCGGTCTCGGTCAATTTGTCCAGCCGTCAGCTCATCCGCCGCGACCTGGTCAGCGACGTCCGCTCGGTGATCGCACGGGCCAATCTGAAACCGCGCTGCTTCCGGCTTGAACTCACCGAATCGCTGGTGATGGACAATCCCGAGCAGACCGCCCATGTGCTGACCAAGCTGAAGCAGCTTGGCATCGGCCTGTCGCTGGATGATTTCGGCACCGGCTATTCATCGCTGGCCTATCTGACGCGCTTTCCGTTCGACACCATCAAGATCGACAAGAGCTTCGTCGACGACGCGACGCCGAAACGCGCGGTGCTGCTCAAATCAATGGTCAACATGGCACATGAGCTCGGCCTGTCGGTCGTTGCCGAAGGCATTTCGGACGAGAGCGATGCGCTGGAGTTGCGGCAGATGGGCTGCGAATACGTGCAGAGCTTCATGTTCGGCGCGCCGATGCCGGGCGACCAGGTGCTGAAGACGCTGAAGGAACAGTATCCGTTGACCCAAGCGTGACAAGTTTCAGGACGTAATGAGTTCAGGCGTGACCGGCAGCTAGGCTGAGATGCGCGAGATCGATGCCGATCGAGGCGAGGATCCGGTCATATTTGCGATCGATGTCGGCGTCGAACAGAAGCTCGGCACTTGCCGGGCAAGTCAGCCAGCCATTCTCGACGATCTCGTTTTCAAGCTGGCCCGCACCCCAGCCGGCATAGCCGAGCGCCATCAGAGCCCGCCGGGGTCCGCGGCCGGAGGAGATGGCGCGCAATATGTCGACGGTCGCGGTCAGACAGACATCGTCGGACACGGCGAGCGAGGATTCCACCCGGTAGTCGCCCGAATGCAGAACGAAGCCGCGGCTACGATCCACCGGTCCGCCATTGCGCACGACGAAGTCGCGCGCCGGCGGCGGCAGGCGAATTGCCTCCAGCTCGTTCATGATGCCGAGTTGCACGAGCAGGTCCGGAAACAGCATCTGCTGCGTCTGGTTGATGATCAGCCCCATCGCGCCTTCGTCGCTGTGCGCGCAAATGTAGATGACGGAGCGCGTGAAGCGGTCGTCCTTCATGCCGGGCATGGCAATCAGGAACTGGTCGTCGAGAAAGCCGGGTCCTGCGGCCGTCCTTTTATGGCGCAACAAATCCATGGCCACAGCGTAACGCGTTTCCGGGGCGTCGAAAAGATGGGCGGCGCCCGATTTGATCAGGCTCGTAAATCGAAGGTCACGCAAATATGATGCCGGCGGCGTCATGAAATCATTGTGCCGCCATCAACGGACGATCAAATCACCGGCATGCAAAGCTTGAAAATCCTGCTGCTTAGCGTGGCCATTGGATCGGCGACCGGCCTCCCCGCCTCAGCCTCCTCATCGGCCTGGTACAATAGCGAAGGCGGCAGGGTGCGGCTGGTGACGAGCGGCAAGGCCGATGAGGCCGGGCGTCTCCAGGGCGTCCTCGACATTGCGCTGAAGCCCGGCTGGAAGACCTATTGGCGCGATCCGGGCGATGCGGGCGTGCCGCCACAGATCGACGTCTCGGCCAGCACCAACATTGCCGACGCGACGCTTTCGTTTCCGCCGCCGCAGCGCCACGATGACGGTTATGGCAAATGGGCCGGCTACAACCACCCGGTTTCGTTGCCGGTGACGTTCACGCTTGCCGCGCCCGGCCAGCCGGCCGTCATCGATGCGGACATCTTCCTCGGCATTTGCGAAACTATCTGCATCCCGGTGCAGACAAGGCTGACCGTCGATCCCGGCGCCGATCCGGACAACGCCGAGGACGCGGCACTGGTCAAGGCAGGCCTTGCCACCCTGCCCGCCACGGCAACGCCCGATTTCGGCATAAACGTACTGCCGGGCGACCACGAAACGCTGATTGTCGAAGCGAGCTTTCCGGGCAGCCCCGAGGGCGCCGACTTCTTCGTTGCCGGCGAACGCGACTACATGTTCGGTGCCCCGGCACGCAGCGAAAAGGATGGCAAGCTGATCTTTACTGTGCCGATCCTCGACAGGCCGTCGACAACGCCAACCGATGGCGGCCTGCACTACACACTGACAAGTGCCGCTGGCGCGGTCGAAGGCCTGCTGCCTTTTCCGTGATGCCAACGTCTGGACGGTTGCCGGGCGCGCTTTAGTTCGCTATCGCAAGGACACTCCCTTTCCATTCTCAAGCGAGGACCATCATGATGATCTCCGTTGGCGATAAACTGCCCGATGCGACCTTCAAGACAATGACCGCCGACGGTGCAAGGCCGATCACGACGGGCGAGATATTCTCAGGAAAGAAGGTCGTGCTGTTTGGCGTTCCAGGCGCCTTCACGCCGACCTGCAGCAACAATCATCTGCCGGGCTACCTGGATAATTACGACGCCATCCTGGCGCGCGGCGTCGACACTATCGCCGTCGTCTCGGTCAACGATGTTCACGTCATGGGGGCCTGGGCCCGCTTCAGCGGCGGTGAAGGCAAAATCCTTTATCTTGCCGATGGCAATGGCGATTTCGCCAAATCGGTCGGTCTCGACGCCGACCTCTCCGGCGGCGGCATGGGGCTGCGCTCGAGGCGTTTTTCGATGATCGTCGATGACGGCAAGGTCACCGCGCTCAATGTCGAGACAAAGCCCGGCGTCGACGAATCCGGCGCTGCTCACATTCTCGGACAGCTTTCCGTCCTGGCGACAGCATAGGCCAGGGACGGCAAAGGGCGCCTTCGAGCGCTCAACGTCCAAAGGACGCTGACTTTTGCATCGGCGCATGATCCTTCCGAAAGCCGACCCGGTTTTCGGGGCCATGTGTCGGCCCTTCGGGACTGCTTGCTTTTGGGGACCTCGATTATGTCCGACATCTTGTGGCGCAGCGTCGCGATCGGCATCGGCGCAACCGCGCTTATGGATGTCTGGGCGATTTTCCTGAACAAGGCCTTTGCCCAACCGCGACCGAACTGGGGGCTGGTCGGCCGCTGGGTCTGGCATCTCAGGGAAGGCAAGGTCTTCCATGACGACATTGGCGAGGCCTCGCCCTACGCGCATGAATCAGTACTTGGCTGGGCCTTTCATTATGCTGTCGGCATTGTCTACGGCGTCATGCTGGTCGTGCTGGCCGGAACGGCCTGGCTCACCGCGCCGACCTTTCTGCCGGCTTTTATGCTCGGCATCGTCACTGTCGGCGCCGGGTGGTTTCTGCTGGCGCCCGGCATGGGCGCCGGCTGGGCCGCTTCGAGGCGCCCCAATCCCATGCAGGTCCGCGCCCTCAATCTTGTGTCGCATACGGTGTTTGCCATCGGACTGTTCGGCACCGCCCTTCTGATCCGCTGACACGCCAGTTCAACCGGATCAATAACTCTGGGTCGAGCGCCGAACCTTCTTGGCCGCCGATTGCCTGGACTGGGTGCCTTCCTTCGGCGGCACGGACGCGAGCACGGGTTTCGCCGACTTCGTCTTGAATGGCGCCATGCCGAGCCGCGCCAATTCGTCGGCGCGCTCGTTCTCGGGATGGCCGGCATGGCCCTTGACCCAATGCCAGGTGACCTGATGGCGGTTACGCGCCGCGTCGAGCTGCTGCCACAGCTCGGCATTCTTCACCGGCTGCCGGGCGGCGGTCTTCCAGCCGTTGCGTTTCCAGCCATCAATCCAGCCGAAAATGCCGTCCTTGACGTAGTTGCTGTCGGTATAAAGGTCGACGACGCAAGGCTCCTTGAGCGCATTGAGCGCCGAGATGGCCGCCAACAACTCCATGCGGTTGTTGGTGGTCAGAGCCTCGCCACCATGGAGCTCCTTGATTGCGCCGTTGAAGCGCAGGATTGCGCCCCAGCCGCCAGGCCCGGGATTGCCCGAACAGGCACCATCGGTGAAGATTTCAACGCGCTTGGTCATGTCAGTCCATATTCGGAAGGAGAGTTGATCGCCCGGTGGAAGCGCATCCGGCGGATATACTCGGTCGGGTCGCGTTTCATCACCAGCCCGCCGTCCGGGACCGTCAGCCAGTCGTAGAGCCGGGTCAGCATGAAGCGCAGCGCAGAGCCGCGCGCCAGCATCGGCAGCGCAGCTTTCTCTTCACTGCTCAACGGCCGCACGCTTTGGTAGCCGGCAAGCAGCACCGTGCCCTTGGTCAGATTGAAGGAAAAGTCCTTCTCGAAGCACCAGGCGTTCAGGCACGTGGCAACGTCATAGGCGTAGAGGTCGTTGCAGGCGAAATAGAAGTCGATCAGCCCGGACAGTTTCTCGCCGAGGAAGAACACATTGTCCGGGAAAAGATCGGCATGGATGATGCCTTGCGGCAGACCGTTCGGCCAGTTCCGCTCGAAATCGGCGAAATCGGCATCGACCTCGGCCGCCAGTCCCGGCTCGACCTCGTCGGCGCGGGCGCGGGCGGCATTCCACAGCTTGCGCCAGCCATCGATGGCAAGGGCGTTGGGGCGGGTCATCGGAAAATCCGCGCCGGCGAGATGCAGTGCCGCCAGCGCCTTGCCGACCTCGCCGCAATGCGCAGCCGTCGGCCGCCTCAGCGACAGGCCTTCGAGAAAGGTGATGATGACCGCCGGCCGGCCGGCAAGTGTTCCGATCACACCACCATCATGTGCGGTGACCGGGAGCGGGCACGAAATGCCCTTTCTGGCGAGGTGGGCCATAAGGCCGAGAAAGAACGGCAGGTCAGCCTTGTCGACGCGCTTCTCGTAAAGCGTCAGTATGTAGGAGCCGCTGCTGGTGTGCAGCAGAAAATTCGAGTTTTCGGTGCCTTCGGCGATGCCCTTGTAGGACAAGAGGTCGCCGACCGGATAGTTCCTGAGGAATGCGCCGAGCTCGCCCTCGTTGACGTCGGTGTAGACCGCCATCGTTGCTACGCGGCCCCGTTGACGAAGGCCATGTCGGCAGCCGTCAGTTCGACATCGCGCAACACCCGCATCACCGGAAAGTCCTCCGTCTCCGTCGCCGTCACGGCCAGCTCGATGGTCACGTCGAAGCGCTGCCTGAACGCATCGACGATCTCGTCGACGATGATCTCCGGCGCCGAGGCGCCCGCCGACAGGCCGAGCGTCGAAATGCCGGCAATCTCATCCCACGGAATTTCGGAGGCGCGCTGCACGAGAAGCGACATCGAGGCGCCGGCGCGCTCGGCCACTTCGACCAGGCGCCGCGAGTTGGAGGAGTTAGGTGCGCCGACAACCAGGAAGAGATCGGCGCCGGCCGCTGTTTCCTTGACCGCTTCCTGGCGATTGGTGGTGGCATAACAGATCGATTCCGCCGCCGGCGCGTGCAGCTCGGGAAAACGCTGCTGCAGGGCGCGGATGATACCGGCGGTGTCCTCGACCGACAGCGTCGTCTGGGTGACGAAGCCGAGCGCTTGCGGGTCTGCAGGCACGAAGCTTGCGGCGTCGGCCTCGGTCTCGATCAGAGTGACCGCGCCGTCCGGCAACTGGCCCATTGTGCCGATGACCTCCGGATGCCCGGCATGGCCGATCAAGAGCACGTGGCGGCCAAGCCGCTGATGGCGCATCGCCTGCTTATGGACTTTCGAGACCAGCGGGCAAGTCGCGTCGAGATAGAACAGGTTGCGGGACTGGGCGTCGGCCGGCACCGATTTCGGCACGCCATGCGCCGAAAAGACGACCGGGCTCTGGCGATGCTCGGGCGGGATCTCGGAGAGCTCCTCGATGAACACCGCGCCGAGGCTTTGCAGCCCTTCGACGACGTAGCGGTTGTGCACGATCTCGTGGCGGACATAGACCGGCGCGCCGTATTTCTTCAGCGCCAGCACGACGATCTGGATGGCACGGTCAACGCCCGCACAGAAACCGCGGGGCTGGCAGAGCCGGATGGTCAGCGGCGGCTTTGTGTGAAGCATGATTGCATCTTACGCTGATTGTAGGCCGGTTGATCGGACTATGACTTCTGAGCTCAAGGCGGGAAATGAGGTGCGCGGCCCTGCCCTGTCAAGGGTAGTGGCGGCGATCATTGGTCTTTCGCCGGGCGGCGGAGCCAGGAGATCAGGACGCCGGCAAGGGCGGCGGCAAGGCCGTACCAGGTTATCGCATATTGCAGATGGCTGTTCGGCAGGTCGATGACGGTGACACCGCCAACCGGCAGCCCGCCGGGGTTGGGGGTGGCGTTCGCATCGATGAAGATCGGCACCAGCGCCGCACCTGTCGGCAGGCCGGCGCTCGAGGCCATCGCGTCACGATCTTTCCAGTAGAAGATATTCTTCTGCGGATCGTTGTCGGGAAGCATCATCGAGGGCTTGGCCGGCAGCGGGTTGCGGGCGAGCCCCGTCACCGTCACTTTGCCCGTTACCTGTCCCTGCGGCCGCTTGGCTGGATCCTTGAAATCGTAAGGCACGAAGCCGCGGTTGATCAGCACGAAACGGCCATCGTCGAGCCGTAGCGGCGTGAAGACGTCGAAACCGGACTGGCCTTCCCAGGTGGCGAGGAAATGCCGCTCGTCTTGATGCAGGAAAGTGCCGGTCACTATCACCGGCGTGTAGTCCACGTCGCCGGCGGCAGCAAACCGCTTTTCGAGCTCGGCCAATGGCACAGGCGCCGAATGCGTGCGCTGGTCTATCGTCTGGAGAAGGCCCTCTTTCCAGTGCAGGCGCTGAACCTGCCAGGTGCCGAGCGCCAGCAGGATCAAAAACACGACGATACCCAGGCCGAGTGCCAATGCGCGCTTCGGCCGCGACCGGCCGGCCACCGAACCGGATGCCTCGCTCATTCGCCGCGGTCCAGCCGGCCCTCGGCCGCCTTGTTGCGGTATTGCAGCGTCAGCAGCACGCCCTTGATCAGCCGGAGCGCCGCCAGGCAAAGCACCAGCGTCAGCGGAATCCACAGCAGCAGATGCAGCCAGAGCGGCGGATTGAGCGTCACCTCCATCCACAACGCCAGGCCAACGACGATAAAGCCGATGATTAGGATAACGAACACCGCCGGCCCGTCGCCGGCATCGGCGAAGGAATAATCGAGGCCGCAATTGGAGCAGCGATCACCGACCGTGAGGAACCCGGAGAACAGCTTGCCCTCGCCACAGCGGGGGCAGCGGCCATGCAGGCCGGCCGAGATCGGATCGATTGGTGGCCAGATCGCCTTGTCGTCGCTCATGAGGTCATCCTAGGAGCATTTGCCGCAAAAGATAAGGCGGCCACGTCGCCGCAGCCGCCTTGTCGATTTCCTGAGACCCCAATTCCTCGGGCCTCAATTTCCTGAGGCGAATGTCAGTGTGGTTCGATCATCGCACCGTTCGACGCCCAGACGTAGATCGAGGCAAACAGGAACAGCCACACCACGTCGACGAAGTGCCAATACCAGGCGGCGGCCTCGAAGCCGAAATGCTGCTTGGGCGTGAAGTCGCCCTTCATGGCGCGGATCAGGCAGACCAGCAGGAAGATCGTGCCGATGATGACGTGGAAACCATGGAAGCCGGTCGCCATGAAGAAGGTGGCGCCGTAGATGGAATCCCTGAAGCCGAACGGCGCATGCATGTACTCGTAGGCCTGCACCATGGTGAACAGCATGCCGAGGCCGACGGTCAGCACCAAGCCATTGATCAGGCCCTTGCGGTCGCCGTGGATGAGCGAGTGGTGCGCCCAGGTCACCGTGGTACCCGACAGAAGCAGGATGACGGTGTTGTAGAGCGGCAGATGGAAGGGGTCGAGAACTTCGAGGCCCTTGGGTGGCCAGACGCCGCCGGTGAAGGCGGTACGGGCGTATTGATGGACCTCGCCCGGAAACAGGCTGGCGTCGAAGAAGGCCCAGAACCAGGCGACGAAGAACATCACCTCGGAGGCGATGAACATGATCATGCCGTAGCGCAGATGCAGCGACACGACACGGGTGTGGTGTCCCTCATGCGCCTCCTTGATCGTATCCGACCACCAGGCGAACATCGTGTAGATGACGATCAGCAGGCCGATGAAGAACAACCATGGATTAGCGATGTTGAAACCGAAGATCGGGAAATCGCCGCCCTTGAGATATTGCATGTAACAGACGCCGCCGAACGCGGTCACCAGCGCCCCGACGGAGCCCAGGAAAGGCCACGGGCTCGGGTCGACGAGGTGGTAGTCATGTTGTGGTTTTGCGTGTGCGTCTGCCATATCAACCCCCGAGGCTTGCTTCGGTATCTGAAATCTTGTTGCGGCGGCCGTCGGCCGGCACCGATGATGCGACCGGCTTGGTCTTGTCGACCGGGAACATCGTGTAGGACAGGGTAATCGTCCTCAAATCCTTCAGTTCCGGCGCGTTGACGATATCGGGATCGACATAGAACACGACCGGCATGTCCAGTGTCTCCCCCGGCTTCAGTGTCGTGTCGGTGAAGCAGAAACACTCGACCTTGTTGAAGTAAGGTCCGGCCAGTTCAGGCTGTACATTGAAGGTGGCGCGTCCGGTAATGGGCCGGCTGAATTTGTTCGTCGCGCTGAAATGCGCTTCGGCGGTCTCGCCGATCTTGATGGTGATCGAGCGGGCGACCGGCTGGAATTGCCAGGGAACGCCGGCGGTGTTGGCGTCGAAGCGGATGGTGATGTCGCGATCGAGCACCCGATCGGCATATTGCTGGGTCGCCCGTTTGACGGTACCGCCGTAGCCTGTCGCCTGGCAGAACATCGCGTAGAGCGGTACCGCGGCGTAGGCCATGCCGATCATGCCGCCGAAGAACGCGATGCAGACGCCGGCGACGACGCGGTTCGTATTCTTCTTCTTAGGATCGGTGACTGTTTGCCTGGTCATTGTGAGCTCACATCGAGCCGGGGAAACTGTGACCAAATTTCACGATGGTCGCGACGTAGAATATGACGACCAGCGCCGCCAGCGCGAAACCGATTGCGGCCGAGCGATTGCGGCGGGCCTTCTGCTGACGTTCGGTCAGCGTGACCAGTTCAAGCTTCTTTTCGATCATGCTCATGCTCCACCGATGGTCAGCGCGCGCGCGACGACGCAATCGCCAAGGTAGGCGGCGAAGATGGCGAAGAGATAGAGCAGCGAATAGCCGAACAAGGCCTTGGCCGGCTTCATCGCCCGGTCGTCATCGGCCATTTGCAGCACCTTCCACGCATACCAGACGAAGCCGGCGCCGAGCAGCAATGCAACGATGCCATAGGCCGGCGTGGTGAACCCGAGAACCCAGGGCAGCACGCCAACCGGCGCGAGGACCAGCGCATAGGCAAAGATCTGGCGTCTGGTCGAGGCCTGGCCGGCGACATTCGGCATCATCGGAATGCCTGCCTTCGCATAGTCCTCCGACTTGAAGAGCGCGAGCGCCCAGAAATGTGGCGGCGTCCACAGGAAGATGACCAGGAACAGCACCAAGCTTTCGAGGCTGACCGATCCGGTTACCGCCGCCCAGCCTATGACCGGCGGAATGGCACCGGCAGCCCCGCCGATGACGATGTTCTGAGGCGTCCAGCGCTTTAGCCACATCGTATAGATGACGGCATAGAAAAAGATGGTGAAGGCCAGAAGCGACGCTGCCAACCAGTTGACCAGCACGCCGAGCGTCATCACCGACAGAACCGACAGCACCAACCCGAAACTCAATGCCTCGCCTGGCCGGATGCGGCCGGCCGGCACGGGACGGCCGGCGGTGCGCGTCATCACCGCATCGATGTCTGCGTCGTACCACATGTTGAGCGC
Organism: Mesorhizobium sp. M0522; assembly: GCF_040321085.1. Lineage (NCBI taxonomy): Bacteria > Pseudomonadati > Pseudomonadota > Alphaproteobacteria > Hyphomicrobiales > Phyllobacteriaceae > Mesorhizobium > Mesorhizobium sp. M0522. The sequence continues at coordinate 53,787 of NZ_JAMYQW010000032.1, read as the reverse complement.
ACCGGACGCGCCGGCGCCAATGGCAATAGCCAGGATCGCGATCACCGCCAGCAGCGGATTGATGGTCACCGGGGCGGCGACCATGCCGACAAACGCAGTGAACACCACCAACGACATGACGCGCGGCTTCAGCAGGGCGAAGAAATCGCCCGCCGTCGCTTCCGACATGCGGAAGCCCGGCTCGTCAATCAGTCTGTCTTCGGCAAGGGCCATGCGTACTTAAAGTCCATCATTCCGTTGGCCAAAACCGCCGGCCGGCCGGCGGTTCCGTATTAAGGAGGCAACCGCCTACTTGATCTTCGGCAACTGTTCCCACTGGTGGAACGGCGGCGGCGAAGGCAGCTGCCATTCCAGCGTGGTCGCACCCTCGCCCCAAGGATTGGCGCCGGCGACCCGCTTCTTCTGGAACGCCTCGAAGACGCCGAACAGGAAGATGACGACGCCGACAGCCGAGATGTACGAGCCGTAGGACGACACCATATTCCAGCCGGCGAAGGCATCCGGATAGTCGATATAGCGACGCGGCATACCGGAAAGGCCGAGGAAGTGCTGCGGGAAAAAGACCAGGTTGACGCCGACGAAAGTGACCCAGAAGTGGGTGTTGGCGATCACCGGCGAATACATGTAGCCGGTCATCTTCGGGAACCAGTAGTACCAGCCGGCGAAGATCGCGAAGACCGCGCCCAGCGACAGCACGTAGTGGAAGTGCGCGACCACGAAATAGGTGTCGTGCAGCGGGCGGTCGAGGCCGGCATTGGCCAGCTGCACACCGGTGACGCCGCCAACAGTGAACAGGAAGATGAAGCCGATCGCCCACAGCATCGGGGTCTTGAGCGAAATCGACCCGCCCCACATAGTGGCGATCCAGGAGAAGATCTTCACACCCGTCGGCACCGCGATGACCATGGTGGCGAAGACGAAATAGCGCTGGGTGTCGAGCGATAGGCCCGTCGTGTACATGTGGTGGGCCCAGACGATGAAGCCCACCGCGCCGATGGCAACCATCGCATAGGCCATGCCGAGATAGCCAAACACCGGCTTCCTCGAAAAGGTCGAGATGATATGGCTGATGATACCGAAACCCGGCAGGATCAGAATGTAGACCTCCGGATGGCCGAAGAACCAGAACAGGTGCTGGAACAGGATCGGATCGCCGCCGCCGTCCGGGGCGAAGAAGGTGGTGCCGAAATTGCGGTCGGTCAAAAGCATGGTGATGCCGCCGGCCAGCACCGGCAACGACAGCAGCAGCAGGAAGGCGGTAATCAGCACCGACCAGGCGAAAAGCGGCATCTTGTGCATGGTCATGCCGGGCGCGCGCATGTTGAAGATGGTGGTGATGAAGTTGATGGCGCCAAGAATCGAGGAGGCGCCGGCGATGTGGATTGACAGGATCGCCAGATCCATGGCTGGTCCAGGCTGGCCCGATGTCGACAGCGGCGGGTAAAGCGTCCAGCCGCCGCCGACGCCGTAGGCGCCGGGCGCACTCGGGACGAAGGCCGAGAAAATCAGCAGGATAAAAGCCGGCGGCAGCAGCCAGAACGAGACGTTGTTCATGCGCGGGAAGGCCATATCCGGCGCGCCGATCATGATCGGCACCATCCAGTTGGCAAAGCCGCCGATCAGCGCCGGCATCACCATGAAGAAGATCATGATCAGCGCATGCGCGGTGGTGAAAGCATTGTACATGCTCTTGCCCCCGTCGATGGCGGCGTCGCCGTTCATGCCGTAGACCATCTGCGCCAGGCCAGTGAAGATCTGGATGCCCGGCTCCTGCAATTCCATGCGCATGACGACCGACAAGGCGCCACCGATGCAGCCCGCCATGATCGCGAAGATCAGATAAAGCGTACCGATGTCCTTGTGGTTGGTCGAATACACCCACCGGACCCAGCCATGATACGGCTTGTGGTCGTGGTCGTCGTGAGCTGCAGCGTTCGCCATGGTCGGCTCCGTTCCCTGAATCTTTTCTGGTCGCGGCATCAATTGCCGGCGGCCGCTACCTTGTTCGTGCCATCGACCTCGGCCATCAGCGCTTTGTTGGCGCCGGGAAGGTCGGTCTTGGCTGCCGCCAGCCAGGTCTTGTATTGTGCATCGGAGACGACGCGAATGGCGATCGGCATGAAGGCGTGGTCCTTGCCGCAGAGTTCCGAGCACTGGCCGTAATAGAGGCCTTCCTTGTCGGCCTTGAACCAGACCTCGTTGATGCGGCCCGGCACCGCATCGGTCTTGATGCCGAAGGACGGCATGGCAAAGGCGTGAATGACGTCGGTCGCCGTCACCAGCACCCGGGTCATGGTGTTGACCGGCACCACCATCTCATTGTCGACGGCGAGCAGGCGCGGATACGCGGCGCGATCTTCCTTGCCGGCAGCAGCCCTGTCGGCATCCTGAAGGATCGCGGAATTAAAGGAAAGCGTGTTGTCGACCTGGTATTCGTAGTCCCAGTTCCACTGATTGCCGGTCGCCTTGACGGTCAGCTTGGCTTCTTCCGGCGGCGTGTATTGCGCGGTCAGCAGCTGGAACGAGGGAATGGCGAGACAGAGCAGGATGACCACGGGACCGACAGTCCAGATGACCTCGATCAGCGTGTTGTGGCTGGTGCGCGACGGCGTCGGGTTGACGCTCGCCCGGAACCGCAAAATGCAGTAGGCAATCAGGAAAAGCACCAAGGCGGTGATCACAATGATGAACGCGAACGAGTAGTTCCCGAACCACTCGATCTGCCGCATAATGTCGGTCGCCGGAGGCTGAAAACTGGTTTCCCAAGGTTGGGGCTGGGCTGCATGAGCGGATGCAGCGGCAAACAACGTGGCGGCGGCACTAGCTACGATTTTGGCGGTTGCCAGGAATTTTCTCATCGCCCTCGTCATCTCCCAGTTCCTCGCGATCGGACCGCAAGAATGTCGAACAATGCCGGGACGGGAATCCCGGACAATTCAAGGCTGGTTCAAACCATACTCTATTTGCCTCCGCAAGAAAGGAGCGCCGGAACCCGTGCGGCATTTTTGCGCGCAAGCGCGGCTGTGGCTTCGTGCGGTGACTGCTTGCCGCGAATCACCAGAGCGGCATCCGGGTAGAATGAGCCGCGCGGCGTGCGGAGCCGTCGCAATTAGGGCGAAATTGGCACTGAAAAGCGCATTGTCGCCTGTGTCGGGGCAGATCGCCGGGGTCTCGTCCTTTACTTGGGTTTAGTGCGGCTTAAAGTGCCGTGATTCGCAATGGAGCCGTCATGAACCCTTGGCTTTCGAGAACCTTGGCGAAGGTCATCTTTGTTGCCGCCGCAATAGCCTTGTCCGGCGCCGGCCTGGCCAATGCCGCGCAGCCAAGCGGCACGGTGAAGTCGACGCATGGGGCGTGGTCGATCATCTGCGATACGCCGGCCGGTGCTACATCCGAACAATGCGTGATGATGCAGAACGTCGTCGCCGAGGACCGCCCGGAAATGGGGCTTTCCGTCGTCGTGCTGCGCACAGCCGACAACAAGGCCGAAATCCTGCGTGTGCTGGCGCCGCTCGGCGTGCTGTTGCCCAACGGCCTCGGCCTCAATGTCGACGGCAAGGATATCGGCCGCGCCTATTTCGTGCGCTGTTTCCAGGACGGCTGCTATGCCGAGGTCATCCTGGAAAAGCCGCTGCTCGACACGCTGAAGACCGGTACGTCGGCGACCTTCATCGTCTTCCAGACGCCGGAAGAGGGCATCGGCATTCCCGTCGACCTCAAGGGTTTCGCCGACGGCTTCGCCGCCCTGCCTTGAGACTGGGTCTTGTAGCACGATCCAGTGATGTTGACCGGCCGGGTCACGGCAAATCTCATTTCAGATTGTCTGTGAGGGCCTTCGCGCCTACATCGTGGGAAACAATCCTCCTGCGAATGGACCTGCCATGAACAGCCTGATCGGCCAATTTGACATTTCCGACGATCGCATCAAGCAAATCGTTGCCGAGACTATTAACGGCGCCGACGACGGCGAACTGTTTCTCGAATATAGCGAAAGCGAATCGCTGATGTTCGACAATGGCAAGCTGAAGACCGCGAATTTCAACACCGACCAGGGTTTCGGCCTGCGCGCCGTCGCCGGCGAAGCCAGCGGCTACGCCCATTCCAGCGATCTCTCCGAAGCCTCGCTGCTGCGCGCCGCCGATGCCGTTTCGACGGTGAAGAGCGGCTATTCCGGTACGCTTGCCGCAGCGCCTGCCCGCACCAACCGCCATCTCTACGGCGACGGAAACCCTATCCCCTCACCTTCCTTCGAAGCCAAGGCCAAGCTGCTTCAGGAAATCGATGCATGGCTGCGGGCCGAGGATCCGCGCGTCAGGCAGGTGACGGCGTCGCTCGCCGCCTCCTGGCAGCATGTCGAGATCGTGCGCGCCGACGGCCAGATGGTGCGCGACATCCGTCCGCTGGTCAGGATCAACGTGTCGGTGGTGGTCGGCGGCGGCGACCGCCAGGAGAGCGGCTCCTACGGCATGGGAGGCCGCAAGGATTTTGGTGAATTCCTGATCGAGGACAGCTGGCGGCACGCGGCCAAGGAGGCATTGCGGCAAGCGCTGGTCAATCTCGAAGCGGTTCCAGCACCTGCCGGCACTTTCGACATCGTGCTGTCGAGCGGCTGGCCGGGCGTCATGTTGCACGAGGCGGTCGGCCACGGGCTGGAAGGCGATTTCAACCGCAAGAAGACGTCGGCCTTCGCCGGCCTGCTTGGCCAGCAGGTGGCAGCGAAAGGCGTCACCGTCGTTGATGACGGCACCCTGCCCGAGCGGCGTGGCTCGCTTACCGTCGACGATGAGGGCACGCCATCGGCCCATAACGTGCTGATCGACGATGGCAAGCTGGTCGGCTACATGCAGGACCGCCAGAACGCCCGGTTGATGGGCATGAAAGCCACGGGCAACGGACGACGCCAAGGTTACGCGCACGAGCCTATGCCGCGCATGACCAACACCTACATGACAGCAGGCGACATGGAGCCGGACGAGATCATCGCCTCGGTCAAGAACGGCATCTATGCCGTGTCGTTCGGTGGCGGCCAGGTCGACATCACTTCGGGCAAGTTCGTGTTCGGCTGCACCGAAGCCTACATGATCGAGAACGGCAAGGTGACGCAACCGATCAAGGGCGCCATGCTGATCGGCAACGGGCCGGATGCCATGCATCGTGTGGCGATGATCGGCAACGACATTAAGCTCGACACCGGCATCGGCATGTGCGGCAAGGCCGGACAGGGCGTGCCGGTCGGCGTCGGCCAGCCGCATCTCAGGATGAACCAGATGACAGTCGGCGGCACCAGGGTTTGATGGAGTTGACGTCGAATTATCGCCGCTCCGGAACAACCAATCCCCGCCGCCCACTGCCTTGTCATCGCTTTAAGTAGGAGTAGCTTGCGCCTTGAATTTGCCGAGAGCTTCGACTATCTTACATTCGTCTTACACCTAAGGACGTGCCGAGATGGCTGCCGCAGAGAAGCTCGTAACTACGGTCTCGACCAAGGGACAGGTCATCCTGCCCAGCGCGATCCGGAAACGGAGGGAATGGCATGCCGGCACACGCCTTCTGGTCGAGGATACCCCGGAGGGCGTGCTACTGAAGCCTGCGCCAGTCTTCGCCGAGACGCGGCCAGAGGACGTGTTTGGATCGCTGCGGTATAGCGGCAGGCCGAAGACGTTGGAAGAAATGGACGCGGGCGTGCTCGCCGAAGCGCGGCGGCGCCATGCTCGCAATTGATACCAACCTGATCGTCCGCTACCTGACGGGCGATCACCCGTCGCAGTCTTCCCGCGCCCGGGCGCTGATCGATAGCCAGCCGGTCTTTGTCGCCGTCACGGTGATGCTGGAAGTCGAATGGGTGTTGCGCAGCGCCTACGGTTTTGCGCCTCTTGAAATCGCCCGTACGCTACGGGTGTTTAGCGGGCTTCCCACGGTAGAGGTGGAAGACGGGGCGGTCGTGTCGTCCGCGCTCGACCTCTCGGAACAGGGGTTGGATTTCGCTGATGCGCTGCATCTGGGCAAGTCCGCTCACTGCGCTGGCTTCGCGACTTTTGACCGCAAGTTCGTCAGGGCCGCGAAGGCGGCCGGATACGAACGCGTGCAAGAAGCATAGCAGCTCACAGCGGCCCAGCGCGGCACAAAAGCGCGCCACAGGGTCAGCCTGGTTTCAGGCATAGATGCCGGAGCGGACTGCCTCCAGATAGGCAAGCACCTTGTCCGTCTTGCCTTCGCGAACCAGATCGTAGGCGGTCTTTCCGGCCCAACCGGGGATCGGCTGATGCTTGAACCAGATCGCCGCACGATGTTCATCACCGGCCATCTCGCCGGCCATCGCCAGGATACGGACGATGGGACTCAATGCGGCGTCGACCATGCGCGCACCGGGCTTGGCGGCAAGCGTGTTGCGCGCGAGACCGGTCAGCCCCGCCAGTTCTGTCATATTGACCCCTAGCAGTTCAGCGACCCGCCTTGGCGAGAGAAACGGCGCCCGCTCCTCGCCGAAGCGCGATGCCGAAATTCGAAGGCTGCGGTGCTCATGGCAATTTCCTGGCACAGTTTGAACGACGTGCGCTAAAAATGTGCTTTTTTGGTGCGCGTTTCAGGCCCTGGCTGCTAGCGCCTTCGTCTCGGCTTCTCCAACAGCGCCACGGCCTCGACATGCGGCGACCACAGGAACTGGTCGATCGGCGTCACGCTCTTCAGGGCGTAGCCGCCGTCCATGAGGATGCGTAGGTCCCGCGCCAGCGTTACCGGATTGCAAGACACCGCGGCGACGAGCGGCACGTCGGAGCGCGCGATCTGCTTCGACTGGTCCTCGGCGCCGGCGCGAGGCGGGTCGAAGACAACGCCGTCAAAGGCATTCAACTCCTTGAATGTCAGCGGCCTCCGGAACAGGTCGCGACGTTCGCCGGTCACCCGCTTCAGGCCGCTGGCGAAACGGAATGCCCGGTCGAGCGCCGCGAGTGCTGCCGCATCGCCTTCCACCGCATGAACCTCCGATCTTGCGGCCAGGCGCAGCGCGAAGCTGCCGCAGCCGGCGAAGAGATCGGCGACCTTTTTGGCGCGCGCGAAATGCTGGCCGACAATGTTGGCCATCGCCTGTTCGGCAGCCTCGGTCGCCTGCAGGAAAGCGCCCGGAGGCACTGCGACGGCGACGCCGCCAAACAGGACGACCGGTTTGTTTGGTTCGATAATGACCTCGCCGTCGACCGACAGTCTGGCTAGCCCCTCGGCGATGACGAAGTTGGAGGCGACGCGGCGCTGGTTCTCGCCGAGCTTGCCGGAATCGTGAACCGCGACATCGAGGCCGGAACCGGTCACCGTCACCGCCATGTGGAACGATTTGGTCGTGGTGCAGATCAGTCCGGCAAGCATCCTCAAACGGTCGAGCGCAGCGACGATCTGCGGCAGCGAGATCGGGCATTCCTCGATCGAGATGATCTCGGATGACAGCGCGCGAACGAAGCCGAACTGCATTCCCACCTCGCTCCGCCGGGCGGTGAAGACGACACGGCGGCGCGTGTGCGGCGCGCACGGCACCAGCGCCCCGAGATCGCAAGCGATGCCCTTGCTCTTCAGCGCATGCACGACCTTTTCGCGCTTCCACCGGTGATAGGCTTCAGTCTCGAGATGCTGGACGGCGCAGCCGCCGCACGCGCCGAAATGCCGGCACGGCGGATCGACCCGCAACGGCGAAGCCTGAAGGACCGACATCAAGGTGGCGCGATCTTTCTCCCGCGCGGCGGTGACGACCTCTCCCGGCAGCGCGAACGGAATGAAAACCTCGCCGGTTTCCGTCTCGGCGATGCCGTCGCCCTGCGAGCCCAACCTTGCGATCGTGAAACGGGTGCTCATCGCTTCTGGGTCTCGACGTCCTTGATGCCGCCGAGCAGGAACTCGCGGTTGCCGTCGCCGCCCTCTATCGGTGACAGATAAAGCCCCAGCGAGCGCCAGCCGGGAATGGCATCGAGCCAGTCCTGCATCAGGCCGGCAATGCGCGCCGCATCATAGGGGTCCTTCAGCAGGCCGCCCTTGCCGATCGCCTCGCGGCCGGCCTCGAATTGCGGCTTGACCAGAAACACAGCTTTTGCGCCATTCCTGGCCAAGGCAAGCGCCGGCGGCAGCGCCAGTTTCAGCGATATGAAGCTGACATCCGAGACGATGAAATCCGGCACACGGCCGCCGAGATCGGCGGCCGACAGTTCGCGCGCATTCAGGCCTTCAATTACCGTCACGCGCGGATCGCCGGCGATGTTGGAGTGCATCTGGCCGTGCCCCACATCGATCGCCGTGACATGCGCCGCGCCGCGTTCGAGCAGCACCTGCGTGAAGCCGCCGGTCGAGGCGCCGACATCGAGCGCTTCGCTGCCGGTGGGGTCGAGGGCGAAATGGTCGAGACCAGCCTTCAGCTTCAGTGCAGCGCGCGACACGTAACCTTGCGCCGGATCGTCAACGACGATGTTGCACTCAGGCAGAACGGCCTGGCCCGGCTTGAGGGCGACGATGCCATCGACCGTCACGGTGCCGCGCTCGACCGCGTCGCGGGCACGCGAGCGGCTGGCAAACAGGCCGCGCTGGACGAGCAATTCGTCGAGCCGCTGGCGTATGCTGGCTGGCGGAAGGGAAGTCATCGGCCTTCATGGCGAAAGCCAACGATGATGGCAAGGAGATTGGCGATCAGACAAGGCATAGTTGGAAAGGCGGTGAACGCATCAAGCCACTGCGCTGTTTGTCGAACCTCGCACGAGACCCGAAGCAATGCTAAGAAAGAGATGCCGTTTAGCCGTCGAAACGTGGAGGAGGAACATGCTGACGGGAACCTGCCACTGCGGGGCAGCCCACTGGACCCTGGAGGGCGATCCCGGTTCGATCACTGCCTGCAGTTGCACACTTTGCCGTCGCTACGGCACGCTCTGGGCTTACGACTATGTCGACGAACGCATCCGCCTTGCCGGGCCCGTAAGCGCCTATCGGCGCGTCGGAAAGGCTCATCCTTCGCTTGAGATTCTCTTCTGCCCAACCTGCGCTTGCGTCCTGGCCTGGCGCGGTTTGCATCCCGATGCGGCTGGGCGCTACCGCGTCGCCGTCAATGTGAGGCTTGCGCCGCCCGAGGCCGTCGCCGATCTCCCGATCGACCATTTCGATGGTCTCGATACATTCGAGGATTTGCCGAGAGATGGTCGCTGTGTGCGCGACATGTGGTTCTAGTTTCTAGAGTCTCTTCGGGATCGTGCTTTAGAATATGGTCCGCGAAGCCCGCCGTTCGACGGCCGGCGTCAGACCGTCGCTGCTGTCGCCGGACACCTGCGTGTGCGGCCGGTCAGCGGAACTGGACGCCTTCGGCAAGGTATCTGGCACGACGACGAATTGCGGCGCCTGCTTGTAGGAAAAGCCGCCACGGATTTCGCCGATCTTGCCGGCGACGATGCCCATCACCGCCTTTTCGAGTTTGCGGTCGTAGCGCGTTTCGGCTGTAGCCGACAAGACGAAGATGGCCGCAAGCGCGATGCCGCCCAAAAGCGATCTCATTGGTCTGCTTTCCGCTGCCTGGTTGCCTTCTAGCAGGGCGGCGTTGAAAAACGGCCAAAGGACACGGTAAGCAGATCACCAAACGGCAGCGTAAACAGCATCTTACGACCGTCCGCCGGCAATTTTATTCAAGCAGTTGAGAATTTGATTCAGACTGGCATCTTGCAGCCAAGTTGAATCGCGTCGGCGTCGCGGGAATGCGTCTAAAAGCTAGGCGCGCTGGGCCTGCGCGGTATGCCCCAGCGCCACGAACACGGTGCGCACGATGCCGGCGCTGTCCAGCCCGGCATCGGCATACATCTTTTCCGGCTTGGCATGGTCGACAAATGTGTCGGGCAGCACCAGCGGGCGCACCTTCAAGCCGCTCTCCAGCAGCCCTTCATGGGCCAGGAACTGCAGCACATGGCTGGCGAAGCCGCCGACCGCGCCCTCTTCCACCGTCACCAGTATCTCGTGTGAACGGGCCAGCCGCCGGATCAGGTCCTCGTCGAGCGGCTTGGCAAAACGGGCATCGGCGACCGTGGTCGAAAGCCCGGCCGCGCCAAGCTCCTCGGCTGCGGCCAGGCAATCCTGCAGCCTGGTGCCGAAGGAAAGCAGCGCAACCTTAGTGCCTTCCCTGACGATCCGGCCCTTGCCGATCTCCAATACCGAGCCACGTTGCGGCATCTCGACGCCAACGCCGTTGCCGCGCGGGTAGCGGAACGCGATCGGGCCGTCATCGTAGCTTGCGGCGGTGCGTACCATGTGGCGCAGCTCGGCCTCATCGGCCGCGGCCATGACGACGAAACCGGGCAGCGTCGCCAGGAAGGTCGTGTCGAAGGCGCCGCAATGGGTGGCACCATCGGCGCCGACGAAGCCGGCGCGGTCGATCGGAAAGCGCACCGGCAAATTCTGGATCGCCACGTCGTGGACGACCTGATCGTAGGCGCGCTGCAGGAAGGTCGAGTAGATCGCCGCGAAAGGCTTGAAGCCTTCCGTGGCAAGGCCGGCGGCGAAGGTCACCGCATGTTGCTCGGCGATGCCGACATCGAAGGTCCTCGCCGGAAACGCTTCGCCGAACAGATCAAGCCCGGTGCCGTTCGGCATGGCGGCGGTGATAGCGACGATGCGGTCGTCCTCTCGGGCCTCCTGGATCAGGCTTTCGGCAAACACCTTGGTGTAGCTCGGCGCATTGGCGGGCGCCTTGGCCTGGGCGCCAGTGATGACGTCGAATTTGTTGACGCCATGATATTTGTCGGCCGCCGCCTCGGCCGGGGCGTAGCCCTTGCCCTTCTGGGTCACGACATGGATCAGCACCGGGCCGTCGGCATTGTCGCGGACGTTCTTCAGCACCGGGATCAGGTGCTCGAGGTTGTGACCGTCGATCGGGCCGATGTGGTAGAACCCCATTTCCTCGAACAACGTGCCGCCGGTGACGTAACCGCGCGCATGCTCGACCGCTCGCTTGATGGCGCGATCGGCGCGCTCGCCGAGATACGACGTCAGCTTCTTGCCGAAATCGCGCAAGCCCAGATAGGTCTTGCCCGACGCCAGACGGGCCAGATAGGCGCTCATTGCGCCGGTCGGCGGAGCGATCGACATATCGTTGTCGTTCAAGATGACGATCAGCCGGGCATCGAGTGCGCCGGCATTGTTCATCGCCTCATAGGCCATGCCGGCCGACATGGCGCCGTCGCCGATGACGGCAATGACATTGTTGCGGCCATCGGACAGATCGCGCGCCATCGCCATGCCGAGGCCGGCTGAAATCGAGGTCGAGGAGTGGGCTGCGCCGAACGGATCGTATTCGCTCTCGACGCGACGCGTGAAGCCGGACAGGCCGCCCTCCTGGCGCAGCGTGCGGATGCGATCGCGGCGGCCGGTCAGGATCTTGTGCGGATAGGCCTGGTGGCCGACGTCCCAGATCAGCCGGTCGTCCGGCGTGTTGAAGACGTAGTGCAGCGCGACGGTCAACTCGACCACGCCAAGGCCGGCGCCGAGATGGCCGCCGGTGTGGGAAACGACGTCGATCAGTTCGGCGCGAAGCTCTGACGCCAGCTGCGGCAGGTCGCCTTCGGCAAGCGTGCGCAAATCGGCTGGGACGCGGACCTTGTCGAGAAGCGGCGTATCGGGCTTTGCGTTCACTGTTTGCGAGCCTGGTCAGATTTTCTGTTCATCGTGAAATATGCCGCTGGCCGGCGAATGTAAATGTGGCGGTAACGCGCATCAGCTTTCGGGCAGCGGGATGAACTCTTGCTCGTCTCCAGGAACGATATCGAAGCGGCCCGTCTTCCATTCTTCTTTCGCCTGCTCGATGCGTTCCTTTGAGGACGATACGAAATTCCACCAGATATAACGTTTCGAACCGAGCGAAGCGCCGCCAAAAAGCATGAAATGGGCGCCGCGTTCCGATGAGACAACGATCTCATCGCCGGGCCGGAAAACCAGCAGCCGCTCGGCCGGGAAGCGGTCACCGGATATCGAAACCTGGCCTTCCAGCGTATAGATGGCGCGCTCCTCGGCATCGGCCGGGATTTTCACGCTGGCACCCGGCGCCAGCCTGAGATCGGCATAAAGCGTGTCCGAAGCGGTGGCGACCGGGGAGCGCAGTCCGGAAAACGCACCGATGATCACACGGCCGCTAACCCCCTCCGCATCGATTTCGGGCAGGCGCAGGGCCGGGGTGTTCTCGAAGACCGGCGCGACTTCTTCCTTGCCGTCCGGCAGCGCCAGCCATGTCTGCAGGCCGGAAACCGACATCGGCGCGCCGCGGAGTTCTTCCGGCGTCCGCTCCGAATGGACGATGCCACGGCCGGCGGTCATCAAATTCACGTCCCCGGGCTGGATTACCATCTCGGTGCCGAGCGAATCGCGGTGCCTGATCTTGCCATCGAACAGGTAAGTCACCGTAGACAGGCCGATATGTGGGTGCGGACGCACGTCCAGCGCCTGGCCCGCTCGCAGAACGGCTGGACCCATGCGGTCGAAGAAGATGAAGGGTCCGACCAGCCGGCGCCTGGCCGTCGGCAAGGCGCGGCGAACCTGAAATCCGCCAATATCTTTGGCGTTCGGAATGACCATCAGCTCGATCTGATCGCTGGCGAAGGCATCGCCCATCTGCGGATCGTTTCCGGGAAAGAAGCTCACGCGGTCCCCTCAGGCGAAGCGAAGTGCAGATTTGGCCTTCGCCTTGGCCGCCACCTCTTCGCGATTGCGCGGGTGCTGCGTCGTCTCGAGGCTGTCGAGCAATTCGCGCGCCGAGGCGGCAATGGCCTCGACGGCATGGTCGAACGCATGCTGGTTCTGTTTCGACGGCCGCGTCGTTCCGCTCAGCTTGCGGACAAACTGAAGCGCGGCATCGCGGACCTCGTCATTGGTTGCCGGCGGATCGAAATTGAACAGGGTTTTGATGTTTCTGCACATCGTTCGCAATCTCCTCTCGTCCTGGAGCCGTTTCAAACGGGATGAGTTTTATCCTCAATCGTGATGATGTCCAAAGCCGGTAAGCAAAATTGTCGTTCGAGGCCGCGCCTCAATCCGCGTCCAACGGCTCTGTCCCCGCCGGCTTGCCGTCACGCGACAGCCTGATTTTCTCGACCTTGTCCTCGGCCGCCTTCAGCAGCCGGTCGCAATGCGCCTTCAGCGCCTCGCCGCGCTCGTAGATGCGGATCGACTGGTCGAGCGGAACGTCGCCGCGCTCCAGATCGTCGACGATCCTCTCCAGCGCCTCGAGCGCCTGCTCGAAGCTCATCGCCTTGACATCTTCGTTGGTCTCACCAGCCATCGTCTATCCCTTCATCAGCCGCCCGACATGGGCGGCGACTGAAAATGCCAATCCCTGCAGATCGTAGCCGCCCTCGAGCACGCTGACGAGCCGGTTGCGGCTATGGCGCCCGGCTCGTTCGAGCAACTGGCCGGTCGCCCAGTCGAAATCATCCTCAGTCAGGTTGATCTCGGCCAGCGGATCGCGGTGGTGGGCATCGAAACCGGCGGAGATGATGATGAGGTCGGGCGCAAAATTGTCGAGCGCCGGCAGGATGCGCGACAGAAAGGCGTCGCGGAAACTATCGCTGCCGCTCTGCGGCGCCAGCGGCGCGTTGACGATGTTGCCGGCGCCGGTTTCGCTCACGGCCCCGGTTCCCGGGTAAAGCGGCATCTGGTGTGTCGAGCAATAGAGCACCGATGGATCGTCCCAGAAAATGTCCTGCGTGCCGTTGCCGTGATGCACATCCCAGTCGACGACGGCGACGCGGTCGGCGCCATGGTTCTTCTGCGCGTAGCGTGCCGCGATCGCGGCGGTGTTGAACAGGCAAAAACCCATGGAGGTGGTCTTTTCGGCATGATGGCCGGGCGGCCGTGCGGCGACGAAGACGTTTTCGGCACGGTCGGTGAAGACGTCGTCGACCGCGGCGTTGGCTGCGCCGATCGCGGTCACGGCCGCCTGCCAGCTCTTTGGGCTGGCGGTGGTATCGGCGTCGATACGGGCGATGCCGGTGTCCGGTATCGCTGCGCGGACACGTTCGACGAATTCGGGCGGATGCGCGTAGAGGATGGTTGCCTCGTCGCCTTCGGGCGCCTGGACGCGATCGAGCGCCGCGAAGGCCTCGTCGTCAAGCACACGCTCTATGGCGCGCAAACGGTCCGGCCGCTCCGGATGACCGGGCGGTGTTATGTGCTCGAGGAAAATCGGGTGGGTGTAAAGTCTCGTGACCATGCCCCGATATAGGCGCGCCTCGCCGCTTTGGCCATGTTTTCGCGCGCTGGTGAGGCGATGTTCAACAGGGTTTAGGCAACCGGCGTCGGCTGAGCCCACCGCGAGCCGCCTGGGATCTGCGAAAAGAATGACCTCAGGCCGGTGATCGGTCAATCTGGAGCTGCTTCGCTGACGATCGATCAGGCTGAGGCAGCCTGCCGGTGCGATTGAGCAGCCCTTCCAGAAGAACCTTGAACGCCTTCACTGCCTTCTTCGACGTCGCTTCGGGATCGTTCGAAGTTGCGATCCACTGCGCCGCATGCAACGAGGCGCCGCTGACCAGCCTTGCCGCGGCTTCGGGATCGACGGCGAGAATTGTCCCCTCGTCGCTCAGTCTTTGCAGGCTCTCTGTCATCGAGCGGATGCATGTGCTCTGGCTTGGCCATTGCGATGGATCGCCGAGCACCGCCGGCCCGTCACGAAGCACGATACGCTGGATCTCCGGCTCCAGCGCCATCTCGATATAGGCGGTGCATTCGTCGACAAAGCCCTGCCAGAGATTGTCCGGCTTGGCCGAAACGACCTTCAGCCGGGCCGACATTTCGGCGTCGATCTCGGCGATAACCGCCTGGAGCAGGCCCTTCTTGTCGCCGAAGTGATGATAGAGCGCACCGCGCGTCAGCCCGGCCGATGCCGTGAAATCGTCCATCGAGGCTTCGGCATAGCCGAGCGTGCCGAAGGCCTGGCGCGCCGCCCCGATCAGCTTGGCGCGGGTTTCGGCAATCATCTCCTTGCGTGGTCTATGCATGCTCTGGCCCTATTAACATACGTCTCGTATGCCAATTGACATACGCCGCGTATGATCTATTTAGACTCATACGCCACGTATGTAATCGCCGAACCGGCCGTTGTCGAGGAACCAGACCATGCAAAATCCCTACTCCCAGATCTTTCGCGCGCCGGGCGCCAAGGGCTTTGCCGCCGCCGGCTTCGTTGCCCGGCTGCCGATGGCCATGGCTCCGATCGGGATCGTCGCGATGCTGTCGCAGACCGATGGCGAATACTGGCTGGCCGGTGCCGTCTCCGCGACATATGCGCTGGCCAACGCTTTCGTCGCCCCGCAGGTATCGCGACTGGTGGACCGCCTCGGCCAGACGCGGATTGTGGTGCCGACCACTGTGATTTCCACGCTCGCTTTCGCGATCCTGATTGCGGCGGCCAATCAGCATTGGCCGATATGGACGCTATTCGTCTCGGCGCTGCTCGCCGCCGTCATGCCCAGCATCCCGGCAATGGTGCGCGCACGCTGGACCGAGATTTTTCGCAACCGCCCCGAGCTGAACACGGCGTTCGCCTTCGAGTCGGCGGCGGACGAACTGGTGTACATAGCCGGCGCATCGCTGTCGGTCGGACTGAGCGTCGCGCTTTTCCCGGAAGCGGGAGTGCTCGCGAGCACATTGTTCCTCGCCTTCGGTTCGACGGCCTTCATCCTGCAGCGCTCGACCGAACCGCGAGCCCGACCGGTGGAACATGATTCAGGCGGCTCGGCAATCCGCCTGCGGCCGGTCCAGATCATCACCTTGGCCCTGATCTTCATCGGCGCGACCTTCGCCACCACGGAGGTGAGCACCGTGGCGATCACCAAGGAGCTTGCCCAGCCGGGCGCCGCCAGCTTCGTCATCGGCGTCTACGCGCTCGGATCGTTCGTCGTCGGCATCATCATCGGCGCCCTGAACCTGAAACTGCCGCTGCAGATTCAGCTTGCCATCGCAATCGCCATCATTGCGCTTACCACGCTGCCGCTGCTCGTCGCCGACACCGTGCCGCTGCTGGCACTGGCCGTCTTCGTCAGCGGCGTGGCAATCTCGCCGACCTTCATCACGGCATTCGGCCTGATCGAGCGGCGCGTGCCCGAGGCGGTGCTGACCGAGGGCGTGACCTGGGTGATGACCGGCATCGGCATTGGCATGGCGCTCGGCTCGTTCGCCGCCGGCTGGGTGGTGGACGCTTTCGGCGCGCAGAACGGGTTCTGGGTATCGGTGGCATCGGGCACAATCGCGCTGGTCATCGTGCTCGCCGGCCAGCGCAGCCTTGCCGCGCCGGGCTGCGACATGGCTGCATGCGACGCAGCCGCGGTCGCTGCGGAATAGTTTCCGGTGCGTCCGGCCCGAGCCGGGCCGGACGCATACCAGCACCGTGAGAATGGCCTAAAGAATCTCGGTCTTGGCGATGTGGATGCCAAAACCTTCGAGGCCGACATAATGGCGCTCGCGCGAGGCGATCAGATTGATCGAGGAAATGCCGAGATCCTTGAGGATTTGCGCGCCGAGGCCGATCTCGCGCCATTCGTTCTCGCGCCGGCGCGCCTCTTCATGGTCCTCGCGGTCGCCGGCAGCCGGCCGCTTGCGCTCCTGATGGGCGACGCCGACCGAGCCTTCGCGCAGATAGACGATGACGCCGCGTTGGCGCTCGCCCATTGCCTTCATGATGGCGTCCAGCCTGTGGCTGGTGCCGAAGACGTCGCTGACCACGTCCTCGGAATGAAGGCGCACCGGCACCTCGACGCCGTCGCGGATATCGCCGAAGACGACCGCCACGTGATGCATGGAGTCCCAGGGCAGCGTGTAGGTGAAGACCTGTGCCTTGCCGCCCGGCGTCTCGATGTCGGAACAGGCGACGCGCTCGACCAGCGTTTCCTTGCGTTGCCGGTAGCCGATAAGGTCGGCAACCGAGATCTGCTTCAACCCGTGCTTTTCGGCGAACGCCTGCACCTGCGGGCCACGCATGACGGTGCCGTCATCATTGACCAGCTCGGAAATGACGCCGACCGGCGGCAGGCCGGCGAGCTTGCAGAGGTCGACAGCGGCTTCGGTATGGCCCGAACGCATCAGCACGCCGCCTTCACGCGCGATCAGCGGAAAGATGTGGCCGGGGCGGACGAAATCGGAGGCGCCGACATTGCCGTTGGCCAGATTGCGCACCGTCAGCGTGCGGTCGTCGGCCGAAATGCCGGTCGTGGTGCCGTGCTTGAAGTCGACGCTGACGGTAAAGGCGGTGGTGTGGGCCGAATCATTGTCGGCCACCATCGGCGACAGGTTGAGCCGCTTTGCTTCCTCGCGCGGCATCGGCGTGCAGACGATGCCTGACGTGTTGCGGACGATGAACGCCATCTTTTCCGGCGTGCAATGGACGGCGGCGACGATCAGATCGCCCTCGTTCTCGCGGCCGTCATCGTCCATAACGACGACGATCTCGCCGCGCTCGAAGGCGCGCAGGGCTTCAACGATCTTCTTCTGGTCGTAAGGCATAAGTGCTCGCTTCGCTCGCAGGGAATAGGGGAGTAGGGCAGTACGGGAGTAGGGGAAAGGAAAAAATGCTGTTGTGGGAGTTGCGTAACCTACTCCCCTACTCCCCTCCCGTTTGTCCCCGATGACGCAGATAATGATCGGCAATGGCGCAGGCAACCATCGCCTCGCCGATCGGTACGGCGCGGATGCCGACGCATGGATCGTGCCGGCCCTTGGTCATGATCTCGACGTCGTTACCGTCCTTGTCGATCGACTTTCGCGGCGTCAGGATCGACGAGGTCGGCTTGACGGCGAAACGCGCGACGATCGCCTGGCCGGTCGAGATGCCGCCGAGGATACCGCCGGCATTGTTGGATAGGAAGACCGGCTTGCCGTCATTGCCCATGCGCATCTCATCGGCATTCTCCTCGCCGGTGATGCGGGCGGCCTCGAAACCGTTGCCGATCTCGACGCCCTTGACGGCGTTGATCGACATCAGGCCGGCGGCGATGTCCTGGTCGAGCTTGGCATAGATCGGCGCGCCAAGCCCCGCCGGAACGCCGTCGGCGACGATCTCGATGACCGCACCGACCGAGGAGCCCGCCTTGCGGATGCCGTCCAGATATTTGGTGAAGACGGCGACGGACGCCGGATCAGGCGTGAAGAACGGGTTTTCAGCGTCGCCGACGAAATTCCAGTTCCAATTGGCGCGATCGATCGATTTATCGCCCATCGACACCAGCGCGCCGCGCACCACCATGCCGGGCACGACCTTGCGGGCAAGCGCTCCGGCCGCCACCCGCGCCGCCGTCTCACGCGCCGAGGAGCGGCCGCCGCCGCGGTAATCGCGCAGGCCGTATTTGACCTCGTAAGTGTAATCGGCATGGCCCGGCCGGAACTGACGGGCTATGTCGCCATAATCCTTGGAGCGCTGGTCGACATTCTCGATCAGCATCGACACCGGCGTGCCGGTGGTGATCATCGTCTCGCCGTCCTCATCGAGAATGAAGCCGGACAGGACCTTGACCTCGTCAGGTTCGCGACGCTGCGTCACAAAACGTGACTGGCCGGGGCGGCGCTTGTCGAGTTCGGCCTGGATCTCGTCGCGGCTGAAGCGGATGCCGGGCGGACAGCCGTCGACGACGCAGCCCAGCGCCGGCCCGTGGCTTTCGCCCCAGGTGGTGACGCGGAAAAGATGGCCGAACGTGTTGTGCGACATGGAACCAGCCCTGCCAGCGTCGGAGCCGGCTCAGCGCATGACCCCGAAAATCGGAGCGATTTTCGGAAAGGATCATGCACAAAATCAAAAGTGCTACAGCGTCCTTGCGCGTCCAGGAGGACGCGCGGCGCTGTCGCCTGCCTTCTATTGGCGTTTTCCACAGTGGTCAAACTGTGATCCCGCGGATTTAGTTTTGACACATTCGATTGGTTTCTGCTCAGTTCCGTTCCGTTGGACCGAGCCGCTGTACCGGCAATGATTAAAGAGGACGATGATGCGTATCCTGATTGGCGCTGTTGCCGCCACGCTGTTGATTTCCACCGCCGCCTTCGCCGGCCAGACCGAAGGCCTGATCAAGAAGGTCGACAAGGATGCGCTGACGCTGACGCTGGACGACGGCAAATCCTACAAGCTGAACGCCGAAACCGACCTCGATGCGCTGAAGCCAGGCATGGACATCGTCCTCGCCTACGACGTGACGAATGGCGAGAACGTCGTCACCGACATGGAACTGCCGGACACCGGATCGACGGAATAGGGCGCGTCGATATTCAGCTGAGGCCGGCCCGACCTGATCTCAACATAGGCTACGTCATCGGTCTCAAAGCCACTCCAGGCGCCGGCCGTCCAGCCTGAGCACGCGGTCCTGCGGCACTTCCATGCTGACCGCATCTTGTTCGGACATTCCCAGTACCAAGCGGAACATTACGCGCATGATGCCACCATGGGTTACGCAGACCGTCTGGCGATCGAGCGCGTCGAACCACGGCTTCACCCGTTCGAGCAGCATCTGGTAGCTTTCGGCGCCCTCGCCGGGCGGCTGGAAATTCCATTTATCGAGGCGGCGGCGCCTGGTCGAACCGGGATTGTTCGCCTCGAGCTCGGCAAAGGTGAAACCCTGCCAGTCGCCAAAGCTCAATTCCACGAGCAGCGGCTCGGTACGATAGGCGTGCGGATCGAGCTTCATCGCCGCGCGCAGGCGCTCCATCGTCTCGCGCGTGCGCCGCATCGGGCTGGCGACAAAGTCGAAATCTTCGGGCTTGTCGATGAGTTCGGCCAGTCTGCGCCCGTTGCGGCTAGCCTGCTCGCGGCCAAGCTCGTTGAGGTCGGTATCGGCCTGCCCCTGCAGCCGGGCCTCGGCGTTCCACGCCGTCTGGCCGTGGCGCACGATATAGACGAGCGGGTACATCAGGTCTTCCGGAAGAGGTCAGGCGGTGGCGTCAGTCCTTGACCGTCGAAATATCCGGCGCGTCGACCGCCTTCATGCCGACGACATGATAGCCGGAATCGACATGATGGATCTCGCCGGTGACGCCGCGCGAAAGGTCGGATAGGAAATAGACGCCGGAATCGCCAACCTCCTCCTGCGTGACCGTCTGCTTCAACGGCGAATTGTATTCGTTCCATTTCAGGATATAGCGGAAATCGCCGATGCCAGATGCGGCAAGCGTCTTGATCGGGCCGGCGGAGATCGCGTTGACACGGATCTTCTTGGCGCCGAGATCGACGGCCAGATAGCGCACGCTGGCTTCGAGTGCCGCCTTGGCGACACCCATGACGTTGTAGTGCGGCATCACCTTTTCCGCGCCGTAATAGGTCAGCGTCAGCAGCGAGCCGCCGTCGGTCATCAGCGCCTCGGCACGTTTGGCGATGGTCGTGAAGGAATAGACCGAAATATCCATTGTGCGCAGGAAATTGTCGCGCGTCGTCTCGACATAGCGGCCGGTCAGTTCGTCCTTGTCGGAAAAGGCGATTGCGTGGACGAGGAAATCGAGCTTGCCACCCCAGTGCTTGCTGACATTTTCGAACACCGCATCGAGGCTGGCCGGGTCGGTCACATCACAATGGCCGGCGACATGCGCGCCCAGTTCCGCCGCGAGCGGCTCGACGCGTTTCTTGAACGCCTCGCCCTGATAGGTCAGCGCGATCTCGGCGCCATGGTCGACACAGGCCTTGGCGATGCCGTAAGCGATCGAGCGATTGTTGGCGATGCCAAGGATAAGGCCGCGCTTGCCGGCCATAAGGCCCCGTCCACCCGCCATCTCAGCGCTCTCCGCAAGGTTCTCTACTTTGTGGAGTGCCTATCGCACAGCCACAGTGCCCCTTCAAGCGTTCAAAGCGGACAGTTCGGGGGACAAAGCCGCTGGTCTACAGAGCCGCGCGTCGTTTGGACGCGCAAAGGACGCTGTAGCGCCTTGACCTTGCAGTCGTGAGCCAGTGGAAAAATCCGACGCTAGTATCGGTGTCACGGCGGAAGATGACCCTTTGGCGGAAGTTTCGTTGGCCAGCGGCCGAAGTCACGCTCATGACCCAACTCCGACAATGGAACCGCTTACATCGAACGACCGCTTGATGTCGCTACCGAGTCCTTCCGTCACAGCAGAAATCCCGTCTCGAATCCTTTGCCACGTGTAGGTTTGACCTCCGGAAGCCGAGAATTACAGATAGACTTATATTAGTGAATGATATATTAGATACGGGGACGCGAGGGGCCGCTAGTGTACTCGGATGGCCGTCCTTTCCTTAGATTGATTGGGCCATTCGCGATTGAGAGCGCGGATGGCGCGGACGTCACGCCGCATGGCAGACGGTCTAAAGCGCTCTTGGCCATGCTCGCCCTGGCACCCAAAGGTACGCGGAGCCGAAAATGGCTGCAAAGCAAGCTCTGGAGCACTCGCGGCGAGGAGCAGGGTGCAGCAAGCTTGCGGCAGGAACTGTCCGAGGTTCGGAAGTCGCTCCGCAGCGCCGGCCTTGATCTAATCTCGACCGATCGTGATGTGGTTCGACTCGACGTCGCTTCGATCGGCATCGATTTGAACGATCCGCCCGAAGGCTCTGCCACGCGTGATCTGCTTGAGGGCCTCGATATTCGCGATCCAGAGTTCGAGGATTGGCTTCGTGAGCAAAGAAGCCAATGGCCCCGGCCTCGCACAGTGCCAGCAAACGTCTCTCCTGTTGCCGCGGCAGATCAGTTGTCCGGACAGCGAAGCGCCTCACTTCTGAATTCGTCGCGGCTATGCTTGGGCCTGGTTCGCGATGCCAGGTGGACGGAGGGCTCCGCTAACAGGGCCGTCAGCGACCTTGTCCTGGATCTGGTGGTTCGATCGATCCTGAATTTCGAAGTGGTCGACGTCGTGGATTTTCAAGCGCAGGGACCGCTGACCCAAGCGCCTGACACAGCGCTACCAGACTGGCTGTTGCAAACCAGGGCAACGGTGGTGGGTGACAGAGTGGGCCTGACATTTGCATTAATTGCGCCCGGTGACAGCCGGCTCTTGTGGTCGCATACGGATTTTCTCGAGCCGGCCGACCTGACTGGCCCGGCGAGCCTGAAGCTGATGTCGTTGGTCAATCAGATCGTGTTTTCGATCCTCGAATTCGTTCTCGATCCTAAGTCCATCCGCGACGAGCCCCGACACCGGGCGTCTCGGCTTGCATTGACAGCGCTGCGACAGGTATTCCGCATGCGCGATACGGACCTGGATTCGGCGGAGCGCATGCTCGCCGAAGCATATGAGCTCGACCCGCGTAGCACGTATCTGGGGTGGCAGCTGTTTGTGTTTGTCACCCGCTTAGGCGAGAGACGGGTCGGCCGCTCGGGCACCTTTCACGATCAGGTTCGGGAATGCGCCAGTCGCGCCGTCGAAGTGGCCCCCTTCAATCCTATCACCCTGGCGTTGGCCGCTCATGCCCATTCGTTCGTCTTTCGTGAATACGCACAGGCACTGGAACTCGCCGATCGAGCGATAGCCGCTAACCCGCTACAAGCCATTTGCTGGGACATGCGTGCCTTGACGCTCGGCTATCTCGGCGAAGTGAAGCGTGGCTATGAGGATGCGATGCGCGCACGTGCACTGGGCGGGCCTCCCCTGTATCGTTACTGCATCGATACCACGTGCTGCATCTTGGCAACTCTGAACGGGCGCTTCGAGGAGGGGATACGTCACGGCGAGCGTGTCCTTGCGCAGCAACCCACATACCTACCCGCTTTGAGATACTCGGCTGCCTGCCACGGGCATTTGGGGCAGACTGTGGAGGCAGTTCGAACTATCGAACGCTTGCGCGCCTGGGAGCCGGATTTCTCGCTCGAGCTGCTTTCGGAGGAGAATTATCCAATTGCAGGCGTACTCGGAGTTTCGGTTATCAAGAGCGGGTTGTCGCGAATAACGCTGCCAAGGTACGCACCCTAGCGCTGCGCACCGCAGGCGTTACGTCGAGGCTCCGACCACCAGTTGGCGCGGATCAAATTTAGAAGCTTTAGTTGAGGGGTGGACATGATGTCGACAATTGATCTTAATAACAAGTTGTTTAACGCCCGCTTCTTAGTAAGTGGATCGGCCATAAGGCAATATCCGCTGATATTGGGTGACGCAAAACCTGAAAAATCTCTTGAGGAATACATCAAAAATAGAGGCGGCGAAAAACTGCATCCTTTCGTGTCTATGATGACCAAGAGCAGCGTTCTGTCGATTCAAGAAGAGCAGATCGTGATAACGATTTCTGATGACCCTGTGGAGGGTGCCATGCGCCTTTCGCCAGCCTTCTTGGCGGGGCCGAGCGCAGGTCGAGGTCGAGGCAGGGGCAGAGGACGCGGACGAGGACGGGGACGCGGCAGAGGGCAAACGGCTTTCGAAACTGGCGAGGAGGCTTTGCCGGCGTGGCACGACAAGCGTGCCTTGCACGGGATCGGACTAAGCGTCGCCAACAAATATCTCGGCGCGATCTGGGAGGACATTCTTATCGATCCCCCGCCCGGACCTTCAGAGAGCCTCAGGGAGACAGAAGCGCTTATCGATCTGCAGAAGAGGAGGGAAGGTGACCCGCTGCGGCGCGAGGAGATCGTCCGCCAGGCATCGTTCGGGATTTTGGACTACACGGCACCGCTCGGAATAGACACTCTCGCGGGCTTCGAGGGGACATGCGCATTGATTGTTGCGATCCTCGAACTCACGGAGGAGATCGGGCTCAACTACAAAGATCGATTCAATCGGCCACGGCCCAACATCATTGAGCCGAGGCTGCGGCCGGCGCTTCCGGTTCCTTCGCACGCTTCCTACCCGTCCAACCATTCATTTCAGTCATTTGCAGTGGCGAACGTTCTGCAACGGATGCTGCCCGAGCACGCCGGCGTAACCGCGCTTTATGAGCGCGCCCGCCGGGTGGCCGAGAACAGGGAATGGGCCGGGCTGCACTACGCCAGCGACACCGATGCCGGCGAGGAACTGGCTGCGCGCATTTCTCCGTACTTGGTGGACGCGATGGATGAAACGATCCGACGCGCCCAGAGCGAATGGTAGGTGGGTGCCATGATGGACGACATCAAGAAGGGCGAAGGCCATCTTTGTTATGATTGGTATCACTACCTGTGGCACCTGATCGCAATCGGCGCCTTACGCGATCGTCCGCGCATCCCTGAAGCGCGGTTGCCGCACGAGGCCGCATACCTGCTGGAGGCCGACGCCTGGGATTTGTTGGGTACTGACAAGCCCGGTTACGGCGAGGTCATTGCCCAGATCGATACGGGGGTGAACTCAAGCCATCCCAATCTCGAGCCTCGTATCCTTTCTGCGGTCAGCTTCGCCGCTCACCCTTTCGGGTTGAGTTACGTCACACCCAAGCAGCAACCGCTCGTCTTGCGAGGGCCGGAAAGAAAGCAGAGCAAGAGCTTTGTGGGCGACGATACCTGGGCGTGGGCGGCAGGCCTGATCAAATCGAGGAACAATGCGCAGGAAGTCGAGGTTCAGAAATCGCTGCTTCGAGCACTGAAAGATGGGCGCGGCGTAATTCAGGAGACTGCTGAGACCTCGCGTATGCGCTACTCAGCGCACGGGACCGCCTGCGCTGGGCTGATGGTCGGCGCCCCTGCGGCCCCGCCCGCGAAGTTGAGGCAATTTAGCAACGGTGAAGGCGCAATACCTTATTGGGGGGTCGCCCCAGGCGCTGAACTCCTGCCGATCGAGATTTCAGCACGGCCCGACGCAGCGCAGCTCATTCTGGCGTTCCTCTATGCCCGCGACCAGAAGGTTTCAGTCATACACTTTCCCCGGGAAGTACCCGATCCATGGCGAGCGCACCGTTCCTATCCTGGATATGGCGACAGCAGATATACTTCGGTCGAACAGGCAAAGCCAATTTGGGATTATTTCGAGACGCTTTTCGAGGCGATCAGCGAGGAAATCCCCATCATCTGCGCAGCCGGCAACGATGGCTACGACCATCTGATTTACCCGGCGAGCAAGGCCGGCGAAAGCAATGGCGTGGTTGCGGTGGCGGCCGCCACTTATCTGGCGAGACGTTCAGCATATTCCAACTACAGCGGCGATCCGACCGACAATTCCGTCACCATTTCCGCGCCGTCCGACGACCAGGAGGTGTGTACGCGCTGCCAAATACGACTGGACCGTGAGTCGCTGCGTTCACGTGACCACAATTTCGAGATCTACGAGAAGCTCCCCCAGGTTGAATACGCGCCGCAGGGCGTGCTCACCACCGACATCCCGGGCCACCACGGCTATTCCGGCGGACAGCTGGAAGGGATCCAGCCGCCGCGCGTCGAAAGCAGAGACCGCGCCGGGCTCTACACAGTATTTGGCGGAACATCTGCAGCCTCGGCCATCGTCGCGGGAGCAGCCGCTTTGTTGCAGTCGAAACATCGCTCCACCGGTAGGCCGCTCAGCGGCATAGAGGTTAAGGCGAAGATGACCCAGTCAGGCGCAAAGGAGGTTTCATGGCCTTGGCTTGAAAAAGCTGACGTTCCGATTCTACCGGACAGCCCTAATTGCGAGAGAAGGGTGCCTTCGTTCGATCAGCAGTTTGGAGCGGGGCTGCTTGACCTCCGTAAGTTGCTGAGCTGAGGGTCCCGCCGAATTTTGACTAAAAGGTCGGCTGCAAGCCGCCAAAGCCGGGCCCGAATGGATTTCTGACGTAATTCTGACGTGCCCGCCACGGCGGGCTTACGATCCGCCTACGCCGTCCAGTCATATTCGAGCGACATTTGAAACCGCTCGGGGGCCGGACTCCAATGCATCCGATCACTGCCTATACGAATCCACAGACTGACCGCGTGCTCCCGTCATTCGGCATGGGTGAAACGAAATTCCAGCGTGCCATCGCCACGATCATGTTTACCGACGTGGAGGACTCGACCGGCTTGGCGAGCGCGCTTGGCCTGGTCGAAACCACGCGGTTCATGATCGAGCACTTCACGTTGACCCGCCAGGTCGTGGTGGCCAATGGGGGGATCGTTCAAAACTTTACAGGCGACGGCGTGCTAGCTCTCTGGCTGGGGAGCCAAATGACGCCCAGCGAAACGGCGCTAAAGGCGCTGGCCGCCGTCGCGGAACTGGTACCGGAAATCTCGCTCGGCAACGCTTGGAAGCGTTCAATGGGCTCCCTCTCGCGCCGCATCAGGATCGGCTTACACTCCGGCGAGGTGATGTTCGTCAACGATCGCCAGTGGGATTTCTCTTTTCTGGTCGGCTCGGAGGTAAATTTCGCCCGCCACGTCGAGCAGGCTGGCAAGAGGGAGAATGGTGCAGGCGTCGATGCGCTGGTGATGGTCAGCGGTGCGACCCTCCACCTTGCTGGCCTGGCGACTGCATCGATCGACCCCTACAAGCTTGTGCGGCTAACCCCCGCCGAACTGGCTCATCGCCAGTCGGTCGACTGGCGTCGACCGTGTTCGCGAAGCGGAACTATGGCGCGTGCAAATGTCGGCCTTTGAGGCGTTAGCTGACGTTGAACCTACTTCGGCCAAATGGCGGCTCCTGGCGCTGGTTGCTCGCTTGCTGTCGCTAATCGACGGCATGAAACCACTCGCGCCCGCTTTTCACACACGGCATTAAGCGCTGGCCTTTCGACCGTCAGGCCTTTCGACGGCGCATCAGCGCCTCGAGCTCGGCGTCGCCGCCTTCCGGCAGCATCAGCCGCACGTGTGCGTAGAGGTCGCCGTGACCGCCGGCCTTTTCCGGCAGACCCCTGCCCTTCAGCCGCAGAACCTTGTCCGAGCTCGACCAAGGGGGGACATTGACCGCAATCCTGCCGGTCGGAGTTTCGACCGCCACCTTGGCGCCATGCACCGCATCGGCCAGTTCCACCGGCAGGTCGACATGCAGGTCGCGGCCCTCGACGCGGTAGCGCGGGTGCCGGCGGAAACGGATTTTAACCAGCGCATCGCCCGGCTGCCCCGGTCCTTGCTCACCCTGGCCTTTCAACCGGATGGTCTGACCGTCCTCGACATAGGCCGGCAACTTGACCGCCATCTTGCGGCCGTCGGGGAACATCGCCGTCACCTTCTCGGCGGTGGCGGCTTCCTCGATGGTGACGTCCAGCGTCACGTTGAGATCTGCGGCCGTCGGCGCCTGACGGCGGCCGCCGGTGCCGGCGCCGCGCTGCTGGGTGAAAGCATCGCCGAAGATCTGGCTGAAGATGTCGCTGTTGCCGTCGAACGGATCGCCGCCGGGACGGCCCGTGCGGAATTCGAAATGCGCGCCGCCCGGCCCTTGCTGCCGGCGGAAACCGGCGAAAGGATCGGCGCCGCCAGCCGCGCCTTCGAAACCCTGGAAACGCTGTTTGCCATCGGCGTCGATCTCGCCGCGATCGAATGCCGCCCGGTTCTTCTCGTCGCCGACGATCTCGTAAGCCTGGTTGGCGGCGGCAAAACGGTCCTTCGCCTTGGGATCATCCGGATTCTGGTCCGGATGATACTTCTTGGCGAGCTTCCGGTATGCGGATTTTATGTCCTTGGCCGATGCGTTCTTGGCAACGCCCAGCACCTCATAGGGGTCGCGCATGCTTACTGCCCTGGAGAAGGAGTGAGTCCATAATCGCCTCCTATATGCGCTCGCATAGGAAGGAATTCCAGTGGCTTACCACCATGTCGCCGGCGGAAAATCAGAGCGTCTTGAAGTCCTGCATGCGCCAGATGCTGCCGCCGGCCAGGCATATTTCGCCTTTGAACAGCGCGACGCCGTCGAAGCTTTCGCGCGACGCGGTGAAGCGGCGACATGTCTCGCCGTTAGCCCTGAACTCTGCGAGCTCGGTGATGGAGCCGCGCGAGCCGGTGTCGGCATTCGCCCAGGGAACGGCCTGCCCAGCCAGTTGCTCCACGTCGGCGGAGGACACGGCGTTGCGGATCGTGGCCTGATCGGAGGCGCGGTCCTGATCGAGCGGCGTGACTGAGGCCGGCGTGCTCGATGTCAGCACCGAACGGTCGACCTCCGCCTGCTCCAGGCTGAAGCCGCCGCCGCCACACGCGGCAAGCGGCAGGATGATTATCACGATCATGGCTTTGGCGCTGGCCGAAGCGATAACGCTCCATTGCCCACTGTCAAAAGCTTGCGCGATACGCGACAATCGGCAATCTCCCCAGCCGGCGACAAATTTGGGAAAACTATGAGCGAAACCGGGTTAACAAGCGGTGACTTTACCGAGGCGGCAGAGCCGTTCCGGCTCTTTGCGGCGTGGCTCGACGACGCGACGAAGAGCGAGATCAACGACCCCAACAGCGTGGCGCTGGCGACCGTTGATGCCGAAGGCATGCCGAATGTGCGTATGGTGCTGCTTAAGGGGTTCGATGAGGGCGGCTTTGTCTTCTACACGAACTTCGAGAGTGCCAAGGGCCGTGAGATTCTTGGCAGCATGAAAGCGGCGATGTGCTTCCACTGGAAATCGCTGCGCCGGCAGGTGCGAGCGCGCGGCCCGGTGGAGATCGTCACCGACGCCGAAGCCGACGCCTATTACGTGACGCGTCCGCGCGGCAGCCGCATCGGCGCCTGGGCCTCCAAACAGTCGCGGCCGCTGGAGAGCCGCTTCGCGCTGGAAAAGGCGGTCGCCGAATACACGGCGCGCCATGCGATCGGCGACATCCCGCGGCCAAAACACTGGTCAGGCTTCCGCATCGTGCCGCAGACCATCGAGTTCTGGCACGACCGTCCGTTCCGGCTGCACGACCGTGTCGTGTTTTCGCGCAACGCCGAGGGCGGTTGGGACAAGGTGAGGCTTTATCCGTAGGGCACGACGGTGGAGCGCCGATCTCCCCCACAAGGGGGGAGATCGGCAGCTTCCGCACCGGCGCCCATTTTTTTCAGCCCTTCTTCCTGGTCATGAAGGCGGCCAAGGCCGGGCCGCTTCTGCCGGATTGCCAATTCCCACGATCACGATCTCGTGTGCGTGAAACGTTCCAGCTTGCCGGAACGAACCAGGAAAGGGCTCAACGCGCCGCTGGCGCAAATTCAGGAGGAAGCAATGCATTCACTCAGGTTGGTCACGATGGCCGGTCTTGCCTGCCTTTTCGCTTCGCAGGCCTTTGCGGAGGACGCGATGGGGACAATGACGGTGATGAAGGGTGGGGAGGTCATGGCGATCATGCCCGATGGGCATATGGGCACCATGATGCCCGACGCGAAGATGAGCGCCGAAATGATGAAAATGGCGAAACCGATCAAGCATTGCATGATGTTGATGACCGACGCCAAAGGCAAGACATTCATGATCGACACGTCTTCGGCAAAGGCCCAGGCCGAATGTAAAAAAATGGCGATGTGACTAAGAGATCATGGCAAGAAAACCCGCCGGTTGCTGCCGGCGGGTCCACGATGCGAGACAAGGCCAGAAGGTCTAGGCCTTCTTCCTGGTCATGAAGGCCGTCAAGGCTGCGCGGGCCTCGTCGGATTTGAGCCGCTCGCGGAAATGCTGGCTTTCCTGGCCGATGCGCTCGACAAGGGCTTCGCGCGAGCCGCGCATCAGGTCGCGCGCGATCTTCAGCGCTTGCGGCGGCTTGGCGGCGATCTGGCCCGCCGCCGCCAATACCGATGCTTCGAGTTCCCTCTCCTCGACCACCTCGTAGATCAGCCCGGCGGCCTTCGCCCTCTCGGCCGAAAAGCCCTCGCCGAGGCCAAGCAGCGCGAAGGCGCCTTGGCGGCCGAGGATCTGCGGCGCGAGCAGGCTCGAACCGGCCTCCGGCACAAGGCCGAGATCGACGAAGGGCGTCCGGAATATTGTGCGCGGCGTGGCGAAGGTCAGGTCGCAATGCAGGTTGAGCGTGGTGCCGATACCGACCGCAATGCCGTCGACGCCGGAAACCATCGGCTTTTCCACCTTGGCCAGCGCCATCAGGAAATCCCAGACCTCGGTACCGCCTTCGCCGCCCGAGGCGAAGACCATGAAATCGGCAAGGTCGTTACCGGACGAGAAGGCACCGGGCATGCCGAGAAAGACATGGACGCGGATCGCCGGATCCGCGTCGCCGCCGGCAAGAGCCGCCGACATCGTCGCGTACATGGCGCGGGTCAGGGCGTTCTTCTTGTCCGGACGGTTGATGCGGATGATCTGGATGGCGCCCTGGCGTTCGACGAGGATGTGGTCTGTCACGGATTGGTCCTTTGTGAATTTCGGGCCTTTGTGAATATCGGCGCGTGCGAACGTCAGGCTGAAATCAGCGCCTTGCCGGCAACGGCAAGGCTGTCGGCGCCGCCGATGACGCGCTCCTTGAGCGCGCCCACTTCGCCAAGCAGGTTCTCGGCGAAGAACCGGCAAAGCGCGATGCGGCTTTGGTCGGCAAGCGCGCCGCGCGCCAGATAGGCGCCGCCCGCGGCAAGCGAGATCAGCCTGAGATAAGGTGTGGCGCCGGCCAGCGCCTCGTCCGAACGGCCTTCGGCCTGCAGGTCTTGCAGGAAACGGGTTGCCTGGGAGAGCTCGTCGAGCGCCTGGTCGAGGCGATCGGCGGTGCGGCCGAAGCCTTCAAGGTTCGACGCTCGCGCCGCATCGGCGACGGCCTTGAGTTCGGCGATGTAGCCATGCACATGCCGACCGCCGCCGAGCGGCAGCTTGCGCGTCACCAGATCGATCGCCTGGATGCCATTGGTGCCTTCGTAAATGGGCGCGATGCGCGCGTCGCGATAAAGTGCTGCGGCGCCTGTCTCCTCGATGAACCCCATGCCGCCATGCACCTGCAGCCCAAGCGAGGCGACCTCGACGCCGACATCGGTCGAAAAGGCCTTGGCCAGCGGCGTCAACAGATTGGCGCGCTCCTGCCAGTGCTTTGCATCTTCGCTCTGTGACGCGAGATCGATGGCGTGGGCGCAGGAATAGCAGATGGCACGGGCAATCTGGGTCAGCGCCTTCATCGTCAGAAGACTGCGCTGGATGTCGGGGTGATGCACGATCGGCGCCATGCCGGCACCGCGATAGCTCGCCGCTTTGCCTTGCCGGCGGTCGTTGGCATAGGCGAGCGCCTTCTGCGTCGCGGCCTCGGCGACCGCGACGCCCTGCATGCCGACGGCAAGGCGCGCATTGTTCATCATGGTGAACATGCAGGCGAGGCCCTTGTTCTCCTCGCCGACCAGCCAGCCGATCGCGCCGGGCCTGCTGCCTTCGAAGCCATCGCCATAAATCATCGTGCAGGTCGGCGAAGCGTGGATGCCCAGTTTGTGCTCCAGCCCGGAGCAGAAGACGTCGTTGCGCCTGCCCAGCGCGCCATCGTCTCCGACGAGGAATTTCGGCACCAGGAACAAAGACAGGCCGCGCGTACCGGCCGGCGCGTCCGGCAGCCGCGCCAGCACCAGATGGATGATGTTGTCCGTGAAATCGTGCTCGCCATAGGTGATGAATATCTTTTGCCCGAAGATGCGGTAGGTGCCGTCGCCGGCCGGTTCGGCGCGGGTTCGCAAGGCATTCAGGTCCGATCCTGCCTGCGGCTCGGTCAGGTTCATGGTGCCCATCCATTCGCCGGAGACCAGTTTTTCCAGATATTTGGCCTTGAGCGCCTGCGAGCCATGCTTGTCGAGTGCTTCGACCGCGGCCATGGTCAGCGTCGGGGCGATGCCGAACGCCATCGAGGCGGAGTTCCACATTTCGAGCGCGGCGACGCCGAGCATGGCCGGCAGCGCCTGGCCGCCATACGCTTCCGGCGCGGAAAGCGCATTCCAGCCGCCGCCGATCCAGCGGGGATAAAGTTCCTTCCAGCCGGGCGGGGTAGTGACGGCAGCGCCGTTGAGCACCGCGCCGTGCTGGTCGCCGACCGTGTAGAGCGGCGCCACCTCCTCGCTGGCGAAGCGGCCGGCCTCGGCCAGAATGGCGTCGACAAGGTCCTCGCCGAGTTCGCCAAAGGTGCCGGCATCGAGCGCCGGCTTCAAGCCGGCGACATGTTTCAGGGTGAAGGCGATTTCCTCGACCGGTGCCCGATACATGGCGCTCGCTCCTCCTTAGTCCGGCCCTCTCCAGTCTGGCCCTCCCCAGTCTGGCAGGTCTACTTAAGACCTGTGCCGATGCAAAATCATCTGCTTTCGGAGTTCCCTGTCCATCTTCTTTTTACGTAAACGTCAAACTTTGTCACGCGGATTTTGCAATTGCTGGCTCGTATGCAAAATTACTTAGAGCCGCGCATCAGGGATGACGATAATGCCAAACCAACAGACCCGCACCGCCCGTCTCGAAGCCCGTATTTCGCCGGATATGCTGGACGTGGTGAAACGTGCCGCCGAAATCCAGGGCCGCAGCGTCAGCGACTTCGTGGTCGCCGCCGCTCAAGAGGCGGCGCAGCGTACTATCGAGAACACCACTATCATGCGTATTTCCGTCGAGGATCAGCGCGCCATGATGGAGGCGATTCTCAATCCGCCCGAGCCCAATGAAGCACTGCGCAAAACCGCCGACGCCCACAAACGGCTTGTCGTCGAATCCCGGTGAATTTCACCATCATCATCGAACCGCTCGGCGGATCGCATGATCGCAAGGCGTTCAGCTGCGGGGTGTCGGCGCTCGACCGCTATATACGGGAGCAAGCCAGCCAGGATGTCGAACGCCGAGTCGGCAACTGCTTCGTTGCCGTGGATCGCGATGTCGGCGCGATCGCCGGATATTACACTTTGGCGGCGTCGAGCATACCGATCGCGTCCTTGCCTGACGAACAGACAAAACATCTGCCACGCTACCCGGTTCTGCCCGCGATATTGGTCGGCAGGCTGGCCGTCGATGCCCGATACCAGCGGCGGCGGGTCGGGTCGGCGCTGATCGTGGATGCGCTACGACGTAGCGTTAGCGCTGCCCCAGCAGCCTTCCCGTTGATTGTCGATGCCAAGGGTGACCAGGCGGTCGCGTATTATCGCAGGCATGGCTTCACCTCGTTTCAGAGCCGCCCGCTATCACTGTTCCTGCCCATAGCAACAGCGTTGAAGCTATTTGGCTGACAATCGCAACCATCGCCTTGCTCTTGAGGAGCACCAAGGATCGCTTCGCCAGCGCTCCAACTCGCCCACTCGGCACCCGAAGCATTTCCTTAACCATGGCGGTTCAGGATTTGGCTTTGGCCAGCAAGGATGTGCTGTTTGAAAACGCCGGCGCGCCCCCTTGTCCGCTCAGCGCTTCTCCTCGTCGCGGCCGCGATGACCCTGGCGCTGACGCCGGCAAAGGCCTCGGATTTCTCCGAACCTTGGAAGGATGCCGACCGGGCGCTGGTCGTCGACGCCTACGAATACAATTCCATCGACTGGACCCGGCTAGCCGCCGACAAGCGTCTTGTCGGCTTCATCAACAAGGCATCCGACGGAATGCCGCCACCATATTTCTGTTTCGGCGACGAGACCGAGACGCGGCTGTGCAAGACGCTTTGGAAGCGCCATGCCATGGCACAGGAACTGTTCCAGACGCGCAAGGTGGTGGCCAAGGCGCTGGGCCTGAAATGGGGTGCCTATCATCTCGCCCGCCCCGGCAACCCCGTGGGACAGGCCAATAATTTCATCAATTTCGTGAAACCCGGGCCGGATGACCTGCTTGCCCTCGACATCGAGGACGATGACCCCACCCAATGGATGTCGCTCGAGGATGTCGAGGAATTCGTGCGCCATGTGCATCGTCGGGTTGGCCGCTTTCCAGTGCTCTACACCAACGGCACGACAGCCAGGCATATCGCCGACAACAAGTATAAATACCCGCTCCTGTCCCGGCTGCCGCTGTGGTATGCGCGCTACAAGCCAGACATCGGCGTGCATTTTCCGATGGGCAACTGGCAGGGTTATGCGCTCTGGCAGTTTTCGGCGCGAGCAAACTGCGGCCGGTTCCGCTGCCCTTACAGGGTCGCGGGCACACCCAACGATATCGACGTCAGCGTCGCGCCGATGAACGCCACGGAATTGCGCGCGCAGTGGCCGTTCGGCGGCCTGATCGACGTGCAGCCGGATTATCTCACCTCGATACCGGTGCCGCTCTCACGCGAGGCGGGGCTCGCCGGCGGCACCATCACTTACGCCAGCGTGACGCCAGCAAGCTTCGAGGAGATGGTCGCGGTATTCAGGGCGCGCCTGGCCAGGTTCAGCAGCGGCTTTCAAATGCCTGCGGCGAAGGCGGCGCCGGGCCTTCCGCGCGGGATTGCCGAATATGTCGCCTGGACGCGAAACGAAAAGCGTGCGGCATCGGTGCCAGGATTTGTCTCCACCGCCGACGCGGTCAGCAGCGTCTCGACTGAATTCGACCACGGCTTGCGCTGAGGCCGAAGGCCGCCCGAAGCATCAGTTCGCCTGCTCGCGCGCCACCGCCAGCCAGCCAATGTCGCGGCGGCAAAAGCCTTGCGGCCAGTCGATCCGGTCGAGCGCGGCGTAGGCCTTCTTCTGCGCCTCGCCGACGGTGCTGCCGGTCGCCGTGATGTTGAGCACGCGGCCGCCATTGGCGACGAGTGCGCCGCCGTTGATGGCGGTGCCGGCGTGAAAGATCTCGACGCCGTCGCCTGCCGCCGCCTCGACGCCGCGGATGACCGAGCCCTTTTCAGGCGTGCCGGGATAGCCCCTGGCTGCCATCACCACGGTGAGCGCCGCCTCATCGCGCCAGCGCACCGAAGTATGCGCCAGCTGGCCGTCGGCGGCGGCGTTGAGCAGGACGAGCAGATCGTCCTTCAGCCGCATCATCAGCACCTGGCATTCCGGGTCGCCGAAACGGGTATTGTATTCGATCAGCTTCGGCCCGCTGTCAGTGATCATCAGCCCGGCGAACAGCACGCCGGAAAACGGCGCGCCTGTTTCAGCCATGCCGCGCATGGTCGGCTCGACGATCTCGCGCATCGTTCGGTCGATCATTTCCGGCGTCATCACCGGCGCCGGCGAATAGGCGCCCATGCCGCCGGTGTTGGGGCCGGTGTCGCCGTCACTGAGGCGCTTGTGGTCCTGCGCGGTACCGAAGGGCAGCGCCGTGGTGCCGTCGCA
This sequence comes from Mesorhizobium sp. M0522, assembly GCF_040321085.1. NCBI lineage: Bacteria > Pseudomonadati > Pseudomonadota > Alphaproteobacteria > Hyphomicrobiales > Phyllobacteriaceae > Mesorhizobium > Mesorhizobium sp. M0522. Next base: position 18,906 of record NZ_JAMYQW010000032.1, on the reverse strand, counting down.
CAGGCAGAAGAAGCTTGCTTCTTCACCGACGAGAAACTCCTCGACCACCACTTCCGCCCCGGCCTGGCCGAAGGAGCCGTCGAAACAGGCCTCGAGCGCGGCCAGCGCCTCGTCAAGCGTCATGGCGACGGTGACGCCCTTGCCGGCAGCGAGGCCGTCGGCCTTGATGACGATCGGCGCACCCGTCTTCTCGACATAGGTCCTGGCCGAAGCCAGATCGTCGAAGCGGCCATAGGCGGCGGTCGGGATGCCATATCTGGCGCAGAGGTCCTTGGTGAAACCTTTCGAGCCTTCCAGCCGTGCCGCTGCCTTTGACGGTCCGAAGACGCGGATGCCCTCGGCGCGCAGGTCGTCGGCAATGCCGGCGACCAGCGGCCCTTCCGGCCCGACCACGACGAGGCCTATTTGATTCTCGCGGCAGAACCGGGCCACCGCCGTGTGATCGGCAGTATCGAGCCTCACCAGTTCGGCTTCGTGGCCGATGCCCGGATTGCCGGGCGCCGCGTAGAGTTTGGTCAGCAGCGGCGACGCCGCGATCTTCCAGGCCAGCGCATGCTCTCGTCCGCCAGAGCCGATCAGCAAAACACGCATGCCCAGATTCCTCGTCATTCCAAGACCAGGACTGCGCTATTGCGCCGCGCGCGACGGGTCAAGACATTTGGCTGCCGAAGCGCCGATTGCGCGTGGCGAGCGTGCGGGGCTGCTTGACGCTTGACGGCATTCGCCTCTGCTGCCACTCCAGCAAAATGGAAACCCTCCAGTCGAAAGCGGCCCAGGGCCGCGTCGCCGATGCGCCGAGCGGCCACTGGGTCTATCGCGTGCTGCCGCGGCGGTTGTGGCCCTATGCGCAGCTTGCCCGGTGGGACCGGCCGATCGGCTGGCAATTGCTGCTGTGGCCATGCTGGTGGTCGGCTGCGCTTGCCGCGAGCGCCTATCCGCGTCCGACGGACCCGCTTCTCTCTCTGCTGCCGTCGCCTTGGTATCTGCTGCTGTTTTTTCTTGGCGCGTTCGCCATGCGCGGCGCCGGCTGCACCTACAATGATTTGGTCGACGAGGACATCGACAACCAGGTGGAACGCACGCGCTCGCGGCCGCTGCCGGCCGGCAAGGTCACGCGCCGGCAGGCTTGGATGTTTGTTGTCGTGCAGGCACTGGTCGGCCTTGCCGTGCTTTTGCAGTTCAACAGCTTCGCCGTCTTGCTCGGCATCGGTTCGCTGGTCATCGTCGCCGTCTACCCGTTCATGAAGCGGTACACCAATTGGCCGCAACTCGTTCTAGGCCTTGCCTTTTCCTGGGGAGCGCTGATGGGATGGGCGGTCGAGTTCGGCGATCTCGATGGGCCGGCAATCATGCTTTATATCGGCTCGATCCTGTGGGTGATCGGCTACGACACGATCTATGCGCATCAGGACAAGGAAGACGACGCCATCGTCGGCGTGCGCTCGACGGCGCGCCTGTTCGGCGACAACACCAAGGCCTGGCTGGCCGGGCTTTATGGCGGAGCGCTGGTTTGCTTCGCCATTGCCTTCGCCTCGGCGCAGGCACCGGTGCCTGCACTGGCCGGGCTGATCGCCGCCGGCGCGCATATGGCGCGGCAGATCGCCGTGCTCGACATCGACGACCCGGACCAGTGCCTGAGGCTGTTCAGATCGAACAACCAGGTCGGCTGGCTGATCTTCCTCGGCCTGATCGGCGGCGCGGGCTGGGTGGCGCTGAAGCCGCTGGTTTAAGAGCCAGCGGTATCGATTCGGCAGCTGCGGAATCGACCTTTCTCCAACTGCTTATGCCGCCCCTCATCGCCCTGCCGGGCACTTCTCCCCGTATAGTGACGGGGAGAAGCACGCCTTCGCAACGGATTTCGCCAATCTCAAGCGTTTGCAGAAAGAGTGCCGAAATTGCGGCCAGTGTCCCTTCTCACCGTCACTATACGGGGAGAAGGTGGCGGCAGCCGGATGAGGGGCAGCGCCAACTTGCAAGCTGATTTCAATCTACTCCCGCGAAATAAGCTCCTCGCCGCCGATGACCAGCCTGAGGCCGAGGTCGCCGGCGCGGCGGCGGGCGAGAAAGCGCGGGCGGCGCATGGTCGAGACGCGACCCTTGCGGCGGTCCTGCGCCGGCAGCGCCTTGATGGCGGCGCCGAGCGATTCCTCCAGCGTGCGGGCAATGCCGTCGGCCTCGATCAGCAGCATCGGCAGGCGGTAGGCGTCGGCCCAGGCGCGCCAGTCGGCGGCGACGTCGTCGAGATCGTCGGCGACCAGCAGCGGCACCGACAGCGTCGGGTCATTGTGCAGAAGCTCAAGCGTCACTGTGACATTGCCATCCGGATCCTCCATGGCGCGGGCGGCGACGCCGCGAAACGCGTTGGCGGGCAGAGCGATGATCGCCGGCACGCCGCTCATCTCCAGCGTGCGGCGGATAACCGCGCCGCGCTGGTCGATGGTGAAGGTGACGTCGCCATAGTCGTCGCGCGTGGCGTAGCTCACCACTTGCGGCAGGCGGAATGGGTCGAGGCGCATATTGCGCCCGGCCCAGACTGGCTTCAGTCCAGTGTTCATATCGTGCCTTTCCTGTTTCTCCTGAGAGCCGGTGTTTCCGGTTCTCCGGGCCGGTTTTCCCAGCCTCGTTTGTGGAGAAACATTAGCGCGGGCTTCTTATCCTCGCGCTTAAGAAAGTCGGTTAAATTTTGCTGATCCGGGGCGGATGGTTATCGGAATGCCAACCGGCGCAGGCCGGCGAAAGGATCAGATAACCTTACCCGGATTCATGATGCCGGCCGGATCGAAGGCGGCCTTCACCCTGCGCATCAGCTCGATCGCCATCGGCGGCGCCGTCGCGATCAATTCGTCCCGCTTCAACTGGCCGATGCCGTGCTCGGCCGAGATCGAGCCATGAAACGCGCGCACGACGTCGTGCACGGCCTTGTTCATGACGTGGTAAAGGCCGAGAAACGCCTCGTCATCGCCGTCGGCCGGCCGGGAGATGTTATAGTGCAGGTTCCCGTCGCCCATGTGGCCGAAGCAGACGACGCGCGCGCCGGGACTGACCGATTGCACGGCGACGGCGGCCTTTTCAATGAAGGGCGGGATTGACGCCACCGGCACCGAGACGTCGTGCTTGATCGAGGCACCTTCCGGTTTCTGCGCCTCGGGCAGCACCTCGCGGAAATTCCAGAACGCATCGCCCTGGGCCATGCTTGCCGCGATCACCGCATCGCCGACGATGCCTTGCTCGAGGCCTGCCTCCAGCACCTCCTCGATCAGCGCCCTTGCGTCGTCGGCCGAACGGCCCGACGAGATCTGCATCAGCACATACCACGGCCAATCGCCGGCAAGCGGCCGCACCACGCCTTGTGCGTGGGCAAGCGTGAAGTCGTAGGGCCTCTGGCCGATCAGCTCGAAGGCGGTGAGCGCTGCCCCTGCACGGTCCATCGCCAGGCTGAACAGCGACAATGCCGCCTCCGGCGATGACAGGCCGGCAAACGCCACCTCGCGCCCCTTGGGCTTGGGGAACAGCTTGAGCACGGCGGCGGTAATGATGCCGAGCGTACCCTCGGCGCCGACGAACAGGTTCTTCAGATCGTAACCGGTATTGTCCTTTTTCAGCTTGCGCAGATCGTCGAACACTTCGCCGGTCGGCAGCACCACTTCGACGCCGAGGCAGAGCTCGCGCGCATTGCCGTAGGCAAGCACGCCGGTGCCGCCGGCGTTGGACGAGAGATTGCCGCCGACCTGGCAGGAGCCTTGCGCGGCAAGCGACAGCGGAAACAGCCGGTCGGCGGCATCGGCCGCTTCCTGCAGCGTCTGCAGGATGACGCCGGTTTCGACCGTCACCGTGTTGGACAGCGTATCGATCTCGCGGATGCGGTTCAGCCGCGACAGCGACAGCACGATCTCGCGGCCGGATGCGTCCGGCACCTGCGCGCCGACCAGCCCGGTGTTGCCGCTTTGCGGCACAATGGGCGTGCCAGTTTCGGTCGCCAGCCGCATGATGCTGCTGACCTCCTCGACGCTCCCCGGCCTCAGCACCAAAGCCGTCCTGCCGTGCCAAAGTCCGCGCCGCTCGGTGAGGTAAGGCGCGATGTCCTGCTGGTCGCGCAGCGCATATTTGTCGCCGACGATTGCCGCAAAGCGCGCGACGACGGCGGGGTCGAGATCGGGGGAAATGTCGTTCATGGGTGGAAACTATGGTGCTGAATCCATCTTGTCACGCGGGGCGATCTTGTCACGCGGGGCGGCGGCGCGCGAAAGCCGGTCATTGATCGCCTCGCCCAGCCCGTCGAACGGGATCGGCTCGACGGCGATGGTTTTGGCGCCACTGCCATCGAGATCCTGCAGATGGGCGAAGAGATTGCTTGCCGCCTCGCGCAGGTCGCCGGTCTCCGACAAGTTGCGCAGGGCGGCTGCATCGCGCCAGCCTTCGGCACGGCGGCGGCCGAAGGCCAGCAAGGCTTCGCCCGGTGCGACCTCCGCAGCATTGAGCCGCACTGCCGCACCTGGGGCATAGTGCGAGGCGAGCATGCCGGGCGCCTCGATGCCCGAAGCGCCGCGCAGCAACTTTGTCCCGGCCACCGCTTCGATCTCTTCGGCGGCAATGCCGCCCGGCCGCAGCAGCCGCAGCTTTCCAGCTTCGACCTTGACAATGGTCGATTCCAGCCCGACCGGCGTCGCGCCGCCATCGACCACAAGCTTGATCCGGGGACCGAGATCGGCGGCCACGGCCTCGGCCGTCGTGGCGCTGATCCTGCCCGAGGAATTGGCGCTTGGCGCCGCCAGCGCGCGGCCGAACCTGGCGATCAGCTCGCCGCCAAAGCCTTTCGGCATGCGCAGCGCGATCGTTTCCAGACCGGCGGTGACCAGCGGATGAATGCCGTTGCCGGGCCGTTGCGGCAGCACCAGCGTCAGCGGCCCCGGCCAGAATGCCTGCGCCAATCTTTCCGACAGCGGATCGAACATCGCGATGCGCTCGGCCATCGCCGGGTCGGCTATATGGGCGATCAGCGGGTTGAAGCGAGGGCGGCCCTTGGCTTCGAAGATACGAGCCACGGCAACGCCATTGGTCGCGTCGCCGGCCAGCCCATAGACGGTCTCGGTCGGGATGGCGACGACATCGCCGCTCTCGAGCAGCGCCAACGCCCTTTCCATCGCCTCGCCGACGGCACGAATTTCAGCCACTGTCGTCACCTCACGGATGCGGGTGCCTAATACGCTGACGCCGACGGAGCAAGTCCGGGCGTAGGCGAATCGCAAATCACTAAAATGCTCTGTTTCCCCGCAAGCCGGCATCAACTGCCCTCGGCTACGGTGCCGTCTTGTTGGGCAAGGGGAATTATCATGCTTTCGATGCGTATCCTTGGAGCGCTTGGTCTGGCGTTTATGGCCGGCACGGCACAGGCCTCGTCGCTCGTTTTTCTCGGGCAAACGACGGCGACGCCTTCGGTTGTAAGTGCCGGCGCGCTCGAACGGGCGAAAACACCGTCGATCGACGCGCTCGGCGAGAAGCTGCCTGACGTCAATGAAAACGTCACCGATGAAAAGGTCGCGGCAATCCCGAGCCAGCCGAGTCATGGCTTCGACGGAAGTCCGATGATCATTCGCGGCGGTATCGTCGGCGATGCCTTTGCAACGCCCGCGCCCAAAGCCGCGCCGGCCAATTCTGCCGCGCCCGCCGCGGACAGCAAAGCCGACCCAAAGGTCGCCAGCAAAACCCCTGAGGCAGCTGCGCAGCAGCCTGCGCCGCTAGCAGCTCCCGACCAGCCGAAATAGCGCCACAAGCGATGATTTTTTCCCAGACGTCAGCCGGCTATCTTGGAGAAATCGGCGACCCGGTCGGTCGCCGCGCGGATGCGGGCGAGCAATGCCAGGCGATTGGCGCGCACCGCCTGGTCCTCATCGTTTACGAGGACTTTCTCAAAGAATGAATCAACCGGCTCGCGCAACACGCTAAGCGCCAGCATGGCGGCGGAAAAGTCTTCGTTTTGAATTGCTTCGCCGGCTTGCCTCTCGGCCTGATTCACCGCCGCGAACAAGGTTTTTTCGGCGTCCTCCCGGAACAGAGCCGGCTCAACGCTGCTTGCAATCGCCGTCGCCTTCTTCTCCTCGGCAGCCACGATGTTGGCCGCGCGCTTGGTGCCGGCAAGCAGGTTCCTGCCGTCCTCGCTGTCGAGGAAGGAGCCAAGCGCTTCGACGCGGCGGACGATTTGAAGGAGATCGTCGTTGGACGATTGGCCGATCTCCCCCCTTGAGGGGGAGATGCCCGGCAGGGCAGAGGGGGGCGCGACAGAATGAGACGCCGGCGGGACAGCGCCCCCCGCTGTCGCCTTCGGCGACATCTCCCCCTCTAGGGGGGAGATTGGGCGCGAGCCCGCCGCCAGTACGGCGTCGATGAGATCATGCCGCGCGCCCTGATCGCGGAGATAGACTTTTAGGCGATCGTGGAAGAAGGCGAGGAGGTCGCGGGCGCGATCAATCTCCCAATCCTGAGGCGGTACATCGGCGTCGCTAAACATCAGTTGAGAGGCGCGTTCGGATAGGCTGGTCAGTTGGCTCAACAAGCCTTTTCCGGACAGTTCTTCCATTGCTCGCATGGGTGCAAGCCGAGCCTCGGCTTTGCCGGCCTCCTTTTGAAGCAGTTGCGCCATTAGATGACGCCCTGAACGGATAAACTGCATAGCAATCTCCAATCGGACCTCATTCTCGACCAAGATTCTGATCACTCCCAGTGCTGCACGACGCAGCGCAAACGGGTCCTTCGATCCGGTGGGCTTTTCATCAATGGCCCAAAACCCGACCAGCGTATCAAGCTTGTCAGCAAGCGCCACGGCCACCGACACCGGATCGGTCGGCACGCGATCGGACGGGCCCTGCGGCTTGTAGTGCTCCTCGATGGCGGCGGCGACTGATGGATGCTCGCCCTGCAGCAGCGCGTATTTGCGGCCCATGGCGCCTTGCAGTTCCGGGAACTCGCCGACCACCTCGGTGGTGAGGTCGGCCTTGGCGAGCACGGCGGCGCGGCGCGCGAGCGCGATAATCTCCCCCCTCGAGGGGGAGATGTCGCCGAAGGCGACAGAGGGGGTCGGCACGTCCTGATGCGGCTTCCTATTTTGGACAGAGGACGCCGGCGCTTCACGCGAAGCGACCCCCTCTGGCCTGCCGGCCATCTCCCCCTCAAGGGGGGAGATTGCGCGCGCCACGATTGGTGCTAGTTCTTCGGCCAACCTGGCAATCCGCTCCACCCGCTCGCCTTGCGTGCCGAGCTTGGCATGAAACGTTACATTGAGGTGGTCGAGGCGGGCCATGCGCTGGTCGAGTGGCTTGTTGAGGTCGAGTCCGAACTTTTGCGCCGATGCCTGCAGCTGGTCGAGATCCGGCAGGTCGCCCTGGTCGGTCTTCCAGAAATAGAGCGCGTCGGACAGGCGCGCGCGCACCACCTTGCCGTTGCCATGGGCGATCTCCTTGCCGCCATCCTTGGCCTCGATATTGGCGGTCAGGATGAAGCGGTTGGAGAGCGGCGATTGGCTGATCTCCCCCCTTGAGGGGGAGATGGCCGGTAGGCCAGAGGGGGTCGGCACGACCTGACGCGACTCCCTATCGCGGACAGGGGATGCCGCCGATCCACGCGAGGCGACCCCCTCTGTCGCCTTCGGCGACATCTCCCCCTCGAGGGGGGAGATTTGGCGCGTCGTCACGAAACACTTCTGGTTGGCGCGGATGGTGAGCCGGATCACCTCGGCCGGAATGGCCAGAAAATCCTGCTCGAATTCGCCCATCAGCACGACGGGCCATTCGACCAGGCCCGACACTTCCTCCAGCAGCCCCTCGTCCTCGACGAGGTCGAGCCCGCTGGCGAAGGCGAGGTTCCTGGCATCGGCAAGAATGATCTCCTTGCGTCTGTCGGCATCGAGCACGACCTTGGCCGCCTCAAGCTTGGCGACATAATCGTCAAAGCGGCGCACCGTGATGGTGCCCGGCGCATGAAAACGGTGACCGTAAGTGACGTTGCCGGAGCGGATGCCGTCGATCTCGAAATCGACGACCACCGGCTCCTCGGTTTCGGGGCCGAAGGTGCACAGGATCGATTGCAGCGGCCGCACCCAGCGCAGCGAGCCGGGCTTGGCCGAAGCCGGCCCCCAGCGCATCGATTTCGGCCAGGGGAAATTGCGGATGATGCCCGGCACCAGCTCGGCGATGATCTGCTCCGCCGGCCTGCCCGGCCTGGAAATATGGGCGACGTAGAAGTCGCCCTTCTTCGGATCGGAATGAACATGCGCCTCGGCAATCGAGGCAAGGCCGGCCTTGCGCAGAAAACCTTGCACCGCCTGCTCGGGGGCCTTGGTCGAGGGCCCCTTGATCTCCTCGCTGATGTCCTTCGAGCGGGCGGTCAGGCCGCGGATGTCGAGCGCCAACCGGCGCGGCGTCCAATATTCGCGCGCCGCCTCATAGGTCAGCCCGGCTTCGACCAGACCGTCGGTCAACAGCTTTCGGAGGTCGCCGGCCGCCTTGCGCTGCATGCGAGCGGGGATTTCCTCGGAACGAAGTTCTAGAAGCAGGTCAGGCATTGAAAGAGCTCACGCGACAAGAAACAGCCGCCGCTTCGCGGCGTCCTCCCCCATCGAGGCGAAGGTAAGCGGGGCATAGCAACTCGGTCGGCTGCTGTCACCCTTCCCAGCAAGATCGGGCCTGCGCGATCGGAACATCTAACGGCGAATTCCGAAAAAATTCAGCCGCCTGTCGGACACACGCCGGTCCGCCCGTCCTTGGATCAAAGATTTCCATGAACCGAACGCAGCGCTGAAGCGACCAACGCTCAGGCAGAGAGCTATTGGCTGAACGAGCATGAAAACGGCATCGACATTCCTGAAGATCCTCGCGCTCAGCGCCTGTTTTACAGCGCAGGTGCACGGCACGTTCTCGATGCCCGGCGTCAGGCAAGCGCTGCGGACAATAGCCGGTGCAAGCGGCCAAGGCACGTTGCCAATCAGTGCCCCTGCCGAAACCGCCTGGAGCTAAGCGGCCATTCCGCCCGCCTGCGTCAGCAGAAACGCCTCGCCGCAGGCCTTGGCCAGATTGCGCACCCGCAAAATATAACTCTGGCGCTCGGTGACCGAAATGACGCCGCGTGCGTCGAGCAGATTGAAGACGTGGCTGGCCTTGATGCACTGGTCGTAGGCTGGGAAGACCATGCGGTGATATCCCTCCCCCTTGAGCGGAAGGTGGCCAGACAAGGTCTGGCCGGGAGGGGTCGCTCGTGCAGTGCTCGACGCCTGGCCTGCGGTGCCTTCCGAGGCGACCCCCTCTGCCCGCTTCGCGGGCATCTCCCCCTCAAGGGGGGAGATGGGCGCGCCGGCTTCGAGCAGCGCCTTGCACTCGGCTTCGGCGTCCTCGAAATGGCGCAGCAGCATCGCGGTGTTGGCAAATTCGAAATTGTGGCGCGAATATTCCTGCTCGGCCTGCAGGAAGACGTCGCCATAGGTCACCTTGTCGGCGCCTTCGCGGCCGTTGAAGTTGAGGTCGTAGACATTGTCGACGCCCTGCACATACATGGCCAGCCGTTCCAGCCCGTAAGTGAGCTCGCCCGCCACCGGTGCGCATTCGATGCCGCAGACCTGCTGGAAATAGGTGAACTGCGACACCTCCATGCCGTCGCACCAACACTCCCAGCCCAGCCCCCAGGCGCCCAGCGTCGGGCTTTCCCAGTCGTCCTCGACGAAGCGGATGTCATGCAGCAGCGGATCGATTCCGATCGCGGCCAGCGAGCCGAGATAAAGCTCCTGCAGATTGGGCGGATTGGGCTTCAGGATCACCTGGTATTGGTAATAGTGCTGCAGCCGGTTCGGGTTCTCGCCATAGCGGCCGTCCTTGGGGCGGCGCGAGGGCTGGACATAGGCCGCGTTCCAGCGTTTTGGGCCGAGCGCGCGCAATGTCGTTGCCGGATGGAAGGTGCCGGCGCCGACTTCCATGTCGTAAGGCTGGAGGACGACGCAGCCATAGTCCGCCCAGTAATTATGCAAGGTCAGGATCAGCCCCTGGAACGAGCGGCTGGGGTGCATGTGGGCAGGGATATCAACGGTCACGGCGGCCTCCGGCGGGAAAGGCGGGATGCCGGCACGTCCTAGATGCCTGGCCAGCAAGCGTCAAGGCAGAGGGGGTCAGGCCTTTGAAGGTGTTCCCTTCTCCCCTTGTGGGAGAAGGTGGCCGAGCGAAGCTCGGTCGGATGAGGGGTGTTCCAGCTTGGCACCGACGGCAATCCGTCCGACACCCCTCAACCGTCTCGGCGCTGCGCGCCGATCCACCTTCTCCCACAAGGGGAGAAGGAAAGAAGGGTCAGCCCTTCGGCTCGGGCGCCGGCACGGGCTTTACGTTCGGGGTTTCCTGCGCCGTGTTGGATTCGATCGGCGGCAGGCCCTTCATCAGCTTTTGCTGCAAGGCGGCAAGCACATCCGGGTCCGGCTTCAGGTCGCGGGCCTGGTTCCATTGGAAGGTGGCTTCCAGCTTGCGGCCAACGCGCCAGTAGACGTCGCCGAGGTGATCGTTGAGCACCGGATCCTCCGGCTTCAACGAAACGGCGCGTTCCATTTCGCGCACCGCGTCGTCGAACTGGCCCAGGCGGTAATAGGCCCAGCCCAGCGAATCGACGATGTAGCCGTCGCTCGGCCTCAGGTCGACGGCCTTCTGGATCATCGCGAGGCCTTCCTTGAGGTTCATGTTCTTGTCGACCCAGGAATAGCCGAGATAGTTCAGAACCTGCGGCTGGTCGGGGTAGAGCTCCAGCGCCTTGCGGAAATTCGGCTCGGCCTTCGGCCATTCCTTCAGCCGCTCATAGGCGATGCCGCGCTGGTAGAAGATGTTCCAGTTGGCGGCGGTCGGCGTCTTCAGCACCTCGACCGCCTTGTCGTAAAGATTGGCGGCGGAGCGGAAATCCTCCTTCGAGGAATAGACGCCGCCGAGCGCCAGATAGGCGCGCATGTCGTCTGGATGCGCATCGACGATGGCCTTGAGGTGAGTGATCGCCTCGTCGTTGCGGTCGAGATCGGCAAGGTTGAGGCCAAGCTGCAGGTCCGAAAGCTCCTTCAGCGGCGAGCCGGCGGGAATGCGGCGATAGAGCGCGATGGCACCCTCGCCGTCCTTCAACTGCTCGGCAACGGCGGCAAGCTGAACGAGCGCCGCGTCGTTGTCGGGCCGTAGCGCCAGGGCATATTGCAGATAAAGCCGCACGAACGGCTCGCCGCCGCCGCGGTTGAGCGCGGTGGCGAGATCGAGCAGGATTTCCGAGGCGCCGTCCGACGGACCGGCAACGAAGGGCTCGATCTTTTCGCCCTTGTTGATCTTGTCGCGAAGGGCCGCAATCTCGACCTTGCCGGGCGCAAACGCCTCGGCCTTGTCGAGCACCGACAGCGCCTTGGCCTTGTCGCCTTTGCGGGCGAGGAAAGAGGCGTAGGCCTGCGCGTTGCGCATCCATGTTTCGGGGGCCGCACCGCCGGCGGCCGTGTCCTGCACGGTGGCGGTGTAGAGCGCATCCGCCCTGTCGGGCAGGCCGGAGGCGTCGGCAATCAAGGCACGGTGGAAGGACTTGAACAGGCTGAACCAGTCGGGGCCTTGCAGCTTGTCGATGGAAGCCATGGCCTCGCCGGCGTCACCCGCACCCTGCTTGGCCCAGCCGGTCATGACGCCGGAGATCAGCCGGTCGAGATCGGATTCGAGCGACAGCTTGAGCCAGTATTCGGCCTTGGAGAAATCCTTCTTGTGGAAGGAATCGATGGCCAGCGCCAGGCGCGAGAAGCGCTCGACATCGGGAACCGCCTTGAGCTTGTCGGCATAGACCAGGGATTCGTCGAAGCGCCCCTGCGCGATCAGCGACAGCATCAGGCTCTGCTGCAGTCCCGTATCGTTCGGATCGAACGCAAGCGCCTGCTTGTAATAGGAAATGGCGCTGTCGAGGTCGTTGTCGCCGTCGGCAATCCTGGCGGCAAGATAGGCCCCCGAGAAGGATGTGATCCTGACCGGCTCGGCAGTCTGTTTGGCATGCGCCGGCAAAGCCGAGATCGCCATGCCCGTCGCGATTGCCAGCCCCGTCAGCCAGCGCGCATATCCTTGCCGCATCATATCCCTTTCAGCCAAACGCCATCTCCGCGTCAGCGGGATCGCCGTAGATCTTTACAGGTAAAGCATGGCCTTTTTGGGGTCGTGCTTCAACCCGGCCCGAATTCACAATCGGGTCAAGCAATTAATAAACCATGCCGAAAGGGCCTGAACTGCGACCCTTGACCGCGTGGCGTCCGCTTTGGCGGTGCCTGCGCGGTGCTATTTCCCGACGCCGTAAGCGATCCATAAGCGCCAGCGGTTGAAAGCTTCCGCCATGCAACTTTGCGTGGCAGGATGAGATTTCAATTCTTGCTTCGCCAGCCATGGGGGCGCCGATGCTGGAAGTGCCGCGCGACGAAGAAGCCTTCGCCATCGTCGATCGTATCTACGAAGCAGCGTTCGCCGCCGAGCTGTGGCCGAATGCATTGGAGGCAACCAGTGCGATCTCGCGCTCGGCGGGCGGTGCGATCTTCATGATCAACGACCATTTGCCGCTTCGCGCCATTGGCAATGCGCATCTCCAGCCGCTGCTCGACGAGTTCATGGCTGGAGACAACTGGAACTTATCCGAGGGCGTGCAGCGAACCTGCAGCACCCAGCCCGCAGGTTTTGTGCGGATCGACGATCTCATGACCGGCGAAGAGATAGAGCGCGATCCGGTTGATGCACGCGCAAGAAGGTTCGGCGTCACATCGCCTGTCTTCACGTCGATTTCCATGCCCAGCGGAGAGCTTGTACTGCTCGCCTTCCCGCGCTGGCTGAAGGACGAGAAGCATGATCAGGCCGCGATCGAGCTGCTGAACGGGCTGCGGCCGCATTTTGCGCGGGCCGGCCTTGTCGCCGGACGGCTCGGTCTGGAGCGGGCCAAGACCGCCGTGTCCATTCTGAGCGAAATCGGGCTGCCGGCGGCGGTCATGAGCGGATCGGGCCGCGTGCTGACGGCCAACCCCCTTCTGGAAGACATGGCTGACGTGTTCGTTGCCTTGGCCCATGGGGGCATGGCACTTGCGGATGGACCGGCAAACGCGCTTTTCCAACAGGCCGTTGCGCACAACCAGGACAACCGCGTCGTGCGGTCCATCCCGGTTCCGGCCAGGAAGGGGCGGCCGGCCCTGATCGTCCACCTTTTGCCGCTGCGCGGCGCCGCGCATGACATTTTTTCGGGCGCCGATATTCTCGTCGCGGCAACCGTCGTCGGCATCGGCGCGACCGGCCCCTCGCCCAGCATTCTTTCCGGCCTGTTCGACCTGACGCCGGCGGAAGCCCGGCTCGCCACCGCGCTTGCTTCGGGCCGTTCCGTGCAGGAAGCGGCCATTGAAATCGGCATCGCCGTCAAATCGGCCCGTACCTATCTCGAACGTATCCATCGAAAAACCGGAACCAACCGCCAAAGCCAACTGATGGCCTTGCTGAAAAGCGCGAGGCCATTCCCGTGATCGCGGTCAGCCGACCGGTTCTGATGTTGCAAGACTGCAACAGCCAGGACTGGAACCGCTGCAAAAACAGGGATTTTTCGATGAACTGTAGGCATTTTCCGACTGTCCGAAGCGCGCCGGTTCCATGCAGTCTCTGATCCATTGATGACAGACTTTGGAAACGCGCTCGGCGCGGCCGGCGAAAAGGGGATTGATTGCGATGCAGGCTTATGCGCGAAAGAGCATTGGACGAATGTCGGCCATCTGCGTGCCCGTCGCCGGGAGCGTAGTCGTCACGGCAGCCCTCTGCCTGGCCTTTGCTCCGACACCGGCAAGCGCCTTTGTATGCGAGGAGGTAGGCGGTGGCGGTGACGGCGCTACAGCTCCAGCGCTAGGCATGGCGTGCGGCTCCGCCGCCCACGCCGATGGCATCTTGGCTACTGCGGTCGGAGTTACTGCCCGTTCTTATGGACAGTCCAGCACCGCTGTTGGCGTGGGGGCACAGGCCGGCTATATCGTCAACCATGATAATCCAGGTACAACGGCGATCGGCGCCCATGCTGAGGCTGGCGCGGGAGGCCCGAACCAGGCCGGTGCCACTGCGCTTGGCACCAACGCCAAGGCGAATGCGGAGAATGCCATAGCGCTCGGCAATCACGCAGAGGCCAACTTTTCCGACTCAGTCGCCATAGGCCAGGGTGTGACCACGACACGCGCCAATCAGGTGGCTATCGGCAACAGCAGCGCCACCTACACGCTCGCGGGCGTCAGCAGTCAGGCCAGCAAGGACGCACAGAGCGGAACAAAGTACCTGGTGACGTCCGACGCGGCAGGCAATCTGGCGACGGCCTCCGTCAACATCGATGAGATCGAAGGGCTGGTCGACGACGTTGCAGCCCACACCACCCAGATCGCGGCGCTCAACACCACGGTAAGCGGTCACACGGCACAGCTCGCCGATCACGAGACCCGTATCACCGACAACACCAACATGCTCAACCTGCACACCGCGCAGATCTTCAGCCTCGACAGCCGCACCACGATCAACGAGACCAACATCGCCTTGCTCGACGGCCGTGTCGGTGCGCTGGAGGGCGGCTTGCAGGATCTTGGCGAGCAGGTCAGCGAAAACCGCTCGGAAGCCCGCGCCGGAACAGCGCTTGCCCTGGCGACGGCGGGACTGCGTTACGACGACAGGCCCGGCAAACTGTCGCTGGCCGGCGGCTTTGGGCATTTCAAGGGCCAGTCGGGCCTGGCGCTCGGTTTCGGCTATAGCACGAGCCTGGATTTCCGCCTCAACGCCGCCGTGTCGGCCTCGACAAACCGCGGCGATGTCGGCGTCAGCGTCGGCGCATCGTGGACACTCAACTGATGCAGCCCGCATGAGCCCAATGCTGCCGGGATCGGTTCGATCGGCAGGCGGAATGTTGCTGGCAGCCTTCGCGCTGGCGACGGCCGTTCCGCTGCTTGTCCCGCCTGCCCTGGCGCAAACGTCGAAAAGCCAGAAATCCGCCAAGCCGCAAACGCCGAAGCCGGCCAATATCGACCGCAACGGCGTGCTGATCCTGGTGCGCACCTCGGTGCTGGCGCTCGACCAGGCCAACAAAACCGGCAATTATACGGTGCTGCGCGATCTTGGCGCGCCGGGCTTCCAGGCCAACAATGCCGCCAAGCTTGCCGAGATCTTCGCCGGCCACCGCAATGACGGCATCGACCTCGGCGGCGTCGCGGTGCTGGAGCCGCAATTGACGCTGCTGCCGCAGATCGAGCCCAACGGCATGCTGCATATGGCCGGTTTCTTTCCCTCGGTGCCGATGCAGGTCAATTTCGAGCTTCTGTTCGCGCCGGTCGAGCGCCAATGGAAGGTGTTCGGCATCTCGGTTGCGCTCGGCAAGGCTGGCCCGGAAGCGCCGGCAACGGAGCCGGAACCACCAAAGCCTGTCGCCACCGAAATACCCGACCCGCCGACGCCGGAGGTCAATCCCAGAAGGGCCGCCGAACAAGCCGGCAAATGAGGCGTCACGGCCCCGAACCTCAGGGCGCTTGCGAAAGGCTTGCGTCGAGCGCCTGCATGGCGACGGTGACAAGATCGTGCAGCCGCTTTTTCGGCACACCGTCGCGTGCTTGCACCGAAAGGCCGTGCATCAGCGTGGCGTAATAGTCACCCAGCGTCTCGCCGTCGGTATCCGGCTTCAATTCGCCATCGCGCACGGCCTTTTTCAATCGCTCGACGATCGATGCGGTACGCGCCAGCCGATGCTCCGCCAGCCATTGCAGCACGGCGTCATTTTCGACGGCGCAATTGGTGGCGGCCGTCACCACCATGCAGCCCTGCGGCCGCCCCGGCCTCGTATAAATTTCTACGGCGTCGCGAAGCATGCGCTCGATGACGCGCCGGACATTTGGTTCTTCCTGCAGCGCGCGCGTGGCAAAGCCGCCCTCATTGGCCTCGTAAAGCGCCACCGCTTCGCGAAACAGATCCTCCTTCGAGCCGAAGGCGGCATAGATGCGCGCCGATGCGAGACCAAGCGCCGATACGAGATCGGCCATCGAGGTGCCCTCGTAGCCGCGCCTCCAGAAAGCGTCCCGGGCTTTCTCCAGCGCCTGGTCGCGGTCGAACTCCCTTGGCCTTCCCGCCATTGCGACCTCCAATTTTTGTCGATCAACAAATAATCCGCTTGACTTCGGATTGCAAATCTCAATTCTTTGTCGATCATTAAATAATTGTCGACAAGGAGTCCGGCATGAGTTCACTCGATCAAGGCGCGCCGCTCGGGGCGATAACGCAGGGAGCAAGCAGGGCGAAACATGGCGCAACGCTGGCGCTCCTCGCCTTCGCGCAGCTCATCATCTCGCTCGACCTCAACATCGTCTTCGTGGCGCTGCCGGAGATCGGCGCCGGCCTCGGATTTTCAGGCCAGACCCTGCAGTGGGTTGTCAGTGCCTACACCGTGTTCACCGGCGGCTTCCTGCTGTTCGGCGGCCGGGCCGCCGACCTGATCGGCCAGCGCCGCGTTTTCATCTTCGCGCTCTGGCTCTACGCGCTCTCATCTCTGGTCGGCGGCCTCGCCTGGTCGCCGGAAATCATCATCGCGGCCCGCGCCGTACAAGGCATCGGCGCCGCGTTCCTGTTTCCGGCGACGTTGTCGCTGATCAACCGCCTGTTCGCCGAAGGGCCGGAACGCAACCGGGCGCTCGCCGTCTGGGGCGGCGCGGGCGCCAGCGGCCTGACGCTCGGTTCGCTTGCCGGCGGGTTTCTGACCAGCGCCTTCGGCTGGCCGTCGGTCTTCTACGTCAACGTGCTGCTGGCCGGGATCGCCATCGTCGCGGCTTTCGCCATCATCCCGCGCGATCGCAAGCGGCACGAGCAGCGCAGCTTCGATCTGCCGGGCGCACTGACCGTCACTGCCGGCGCGACGCTGCTTGTCTTCACACTGGTTCAGGGGCCCGGATATGGCTGGGGCTCTGGCGCAATCATCGCCAGCGCGCTGCTGGCGGCATTGTTTCTGATCGCCTTCACCGTGATCGAGGCCAACAGCGCCGACCCGCTGATGCCGCTGCGCCTGTTCCACAACCGCAGCCTTGTCGCCGGCATGACGATAACCTTCCTCTACATGGCCACTTTCGGCGCGCTGCCCTACTTCCTCACCGTGCTGCTGCAGAACGTGCACGGCTTCACTGCCTTGCAGACGGGCCTCGCCTTTCTCGTTCCGTCGGTCGCCATCGCCACCGGCACGCAAGCCGGCGAGCGTCTGGCAACGCGCTTTTCGACGCGCAGCACCGTGGTCGGCGGCATGATCGTCGGCGCGGTCGGCACAGCATTGATGGTATCAGGCGCGACTGCCGACAGCAGCTATCTGGCCCTCGTACCTGGCCTGATCGTCTCCGGCGTCGGACAAGGCATCGTCTGGACCGCAATGTGGATTGCCGCCGCTTCCGGCGTTGCCCATGACCAGCAAGGCGTCGCCTCGGGGATGGCTTCGACGACGCTCAATGTCGGCAACGCCATCGGCATGGCCGTGCTGATTGCGATTGCGAACAGCCAAATCGGCGAATTGTCCGGCAATGCGTTGAAAATTGCCGTCGCCGACGGCATCCAGGTCGCCTTCTGGCTCGCGGCGGCGGGCATCGTCGTTAGCCTGCTGGCAGCAATGGTGCTTCCGGCAAAGGCGCGATGAGAACAGGCGGCGTCCCGGCCTCGCTCCGCGAAGCCTGTCAATTCACCCGGCTGATGCAGAAATCGATGACGTCGATCAGCGCCGATTTCTGCGGCGTCGCCTCGCGCGGCGCCAGCGCGTCGCGGGCGATCTCGCCGAAATGGCGGGCGCGCCCGATGGTGTCTGCAATTGCGCCGTGGCGGAGCATCAGGCCGATGGCCTTCTCCAGCCCGGCATCGTCGGCGGCATTGTCCTCGATGGCGCGTTTCCAGAAGCTGCGCTCGGCCTTGGTGCCGCGCCGATAGGCGAGGATCACCGGCAGCGTGACCTTGCCCTCGCGGAAATCGTCGCCGACATTCTTGCCGAGGTCCTTGCTGGTGCCGCCGTAATCCAGCGCGTCATCGATCAGCTGGAAGGCAAGGCCGAGATTCATGCCGTAGGAGCGGAGTGCTGCGCGATCATTGCGCGTCGCCTGAGCGATGACCGGGCCGACCTCGGCGGCGGCCGAAAACAGCGCCGCGGTCTTGGCCTGGATCACCGCGAAATGCTCATCCTCGGTGGTCTCGAGGTTTTTTGCGGCAGCGAGCTGCATCACCTCGCCTTCGGCGATGACCGAGGCCGCGCTCGACAGGATATCGAGCGCTTCAAGCGAGCCGACATCGACCATCATGCGAAAGGCTTGGCCGAGCAGGAAATCACCGACCAGAACACTGGCCTGGTTGCCCCAGATCATACGCGCCGTCTTCTTGCCGCGCCGCATGCCGCTTTCGTCGACGACGTCGTCGTGGAGAAGTGTCGCGGTATGCATGAATTCGACCGATGTGGCGAGCTTGACATGGCCGTCGCCGGAATAGCCGAACATCTGGGCGGCGGCGAGCGTCAGCATCGGCCGCAGCCGTTTGCCGCCCGACGAGATCAGATGGTTGGCTATCTCCGGAATCATCTCGACATCGGAGCCGGCCTTCGACAGGATCAATTTGTTGACGCGCCCCATGTCGGCCGCGGTCAGGTCGATGAGGTCCTTTATCGAGGCGGCTTCGCGCTTCCCGTTTTCAAGGTTGAGAACGACACCCACGGCAAAACTCCCAACCTCGATATGCACGACGGCAACATGGTCCCTGGACAGACTCTAGGGTGTCACCCACCGGCGCGGCAAGAGGCGAATTGGCGCGTGTCGTAAGCAGATGAGTTGTCCGGGTTAGGTAGCAGACGAGTTGTCCGGTTTGATCTTCAGCGAACGGAGGCTGGGGATGAGAC
>NZ_JAMYQW010000031.1:0-85597 GCF_040321085.1 Mesorhizobium sp. M0522 | reverse complement strand
ACCGCTTCGACGCACCTCCTGCAACAAACAGAAGCGGACATCTGATGTGCTACAAAAACCGGACAACTTGAAAAGCTACCGACAGGGGTCGAACTCAGTCATTCGAATGATTTGGTTTTGAGCCGATGTCAGCAATCTTTCGGTTCAAAGAAAACACGCCGCTCGGGATCTGGCGGGGCTCAGGCCCGCGGCAATCGCCATGGTCGGCGACAACCGTCACGATCTTGAAATGGCGCGGGCCGGCGGCTGCGGTCTGGCGGTCGGCGTGCTGTCCGGCACCGGCACACGTGAATCGCTGTCCCAGATAGCCGACGTCATTCTGGATTCGGTGGCCGACCTGCCTGATTTTCTTTCGGCACGAGTGACAGAGACGGCCTGACGGCCGAGGCCCGGGGGCAAAACGCAAATCACTTGGGCTTTTCCACAATGGCCGAGATGGGTGGAAGCGGACATTGCCGTTGGTATCGCGGATGGTCGGATAGCACTAGCCGTGGTAGAAGCGAGTGCACACGGATCAATGTTGTCTGCCTGATATGCTCCCCAACCTGTCGCGCTTTGTCGATATTGAAATGCTTAGGGATGGCGGCTCGCTCACAGCTACTTTTAATGACGATGACCATAACCACATACTTCTTTTGCAGATTGTCCACGAGGCGGATCAAAATAGCCAAGCATCCTATGCTCGCTACCATGATCCAGTATTGATCAACTGCAACATCAAACTGCGACCGCGCGCTTCTGCGGGGATGATCTACAGCGAACTGAGTGACCCTCAAACTCCAATCACATGGGAGGAAGCGGGCGTACTGATTGGTATGGCGAGCCTGCCGGGCAATTCTCCGTCTTGGCGGTTGCAATGGCTTGCAATGATGAAGGAAGCGGTTGCCAATAAAGGTTCGGCTAAGCGCACTTCAGGTGAGCAACGCTAGCTACTGCTTGGTACGCAACGGGTCGAAGTCGGCCGTTCATAGCGATTTGATTTTGATCCTGGCGCTAGCGATCGTCCTGCTCGAAGGAAAAGACGCCGCTCGGCCTGGTCACACCCTTCGCGTCGCCGAAATCCGGCACTTGGTATTCGGCGAGCAGCCGAAGCCGGGACAGCGGCAGGTCCGTGCGGCGGGGGTCGCCGACCAGCACCTTGATGCCGGCTACTAGGCAGCGGTCGAGGAATGGGATAACCCGTAGAGCAACCTCGCGACCGTAGAACACGTCGCCGGCAACCACGACGTCGACCCGTGGTGGCGGACCGGTGGTGATATCCTTGTCGACGATATTGATCGTGACACTATTGGCCGCGGCGTTGAGGCCGATCGCGGCAACGGCGTTGTGATCGATCTCGGCCGCGATCACCGCGCTTGCGCCGGCCTTCTCGGCGGCGATACCTACAAGGCCGGAGCCGGCGCCGAGGTCGAGTACGCGACGGCCGGCCACGGTCTCCGGCCGGTCGAATATGTAGCGGGCGAGCACCGCGCCGCCGGCCCAGACATAGGCCCAGTACGGTGGCTCCGGTTCAGGTCCGTCTTCTTCGGTCGCATGTTGGTTCCATTCGAGAAGCCGCCTGAGCCCGCTTCCCGGATGGGCGGTGTAAAGCCGAATTTCGGGAAGCGCGGGCACGGGGGCGATCCGCATGTTCGCCCGGATGAACTCTGCCGGGTCCGGGCGCGAACCTATACTCACGGCGTTGGCGCCGGCGATGCAATCGCTCAAGCTGCGCCTAGCCCCGCAACGCCCGTCGCAGGATCTTGCCGACCGGTGTCTTCGGCAGCTCGGTGCGGAACTCAATATACCTGGGACGCTTGTAGCCGGTCAGGTTCTCGCGGCAATAAGCCGTCAGCATGTCGGCGGTCAGTGCCGGGTCCTTCTTGACGACGAACAGCTTCGGCACTTCACCCGAATGCTCGTCCGGCACGCCGATCGCCGCCACTTCGAGTACGCCTGGATGCTGCGCCACCACTTCCTCGAGTTCGTTCGGATAGACGTTGAAGCCGGAAACCAGGATCATGTCCTTCTTGCGGTCGACGATCTTGGTGTAGCCAAGCTCGTCCATGAAGCCCATGTCGCCCGATTTGAAGAAGCCGTCCTCGGTCATCACCTTGGCGGTCTCGTCCGGCCGGTTCCAGTAGCCGGCCATCACCTGCGGTCCGCGGATGCAGATTTCGCCGACTTCGCCGAGCGGCAAATTGTTGCCGTCGTCGTCGCGGATGGCGATCTCGGTCGAGGGCAGCGGCAGGCCGATCGTGCCGGTGTAAACGCCGTCGCTGAATTTGTTGATGGTTGTCCCCGGCGAGGTCTCGGTGAGCCCGTAGGCCTCGCTGATCGGGCAGCCGGTCAGCGCCTTCCATCGTTCGGCGATGGCCCTCTGCACCGGCATGCCGCCACCCAGCGTCAGGATCAGCGGCTTGAAATCGAGCTTGCGAAAATCCTCATTATTGAGCAGCGCATTGAACAGCGTGTTGAGGCCCGGAAAGATGTGAATCGGGTATTTCTGCAGCTCCTTGACGAAGCCGGGAATGTCGCGCGGATTGGGGATGAGGACATTCTGCGCGCCTTGCTGCATGCCTACCAGCACGTTCGCCGTCAGCGCAAAAATGTGATAGAGCGGCAGCGCGCAGAGGAAGTTCAGATGCGCCGGCTTCGGCTTGACGGTAAAAGCGTCTTCGGCCCACAGTGCGTTCTGCGCGACGTTCGCCAAAATGTTGCTGTGCAAAAGCATCGCGCCCTTGGAGATGCCGGTCGTGCCGCCCGTGTATTGCAGGAAGGCGATGTCGTCGGCCGCGACCTTTGCGGGCCTGAAGGCCATGCCGGTGCCGGCCTTCAGCGCGGCGTTGAACTTGACATGGCCGGGCAGCGACCATGCCGGCACCATCTTCTTGATGCGGCGTACAACGAAGTTGACGATCGTTCCCTTGAGCCCGCCGAGCATGTCGCCCATCGAGGCGACCACTACATGCTTGACCGCGGTCCTGGCGATCACCGCCTGCAAGGTGCAGGCAAAATTTTCGAGGATGACAATGGCTTGAGCGCCGGAATCCTTGAGCTGGTGCTCCAGCTCGCGCGGCGTGTAGAGCGGATTGATGTTGACCACGACATAGCCGGCGCGAAGCACTGCCATAATCGCCACCGGATATTGCAGCACATTCGGCATCATCAGCGCGACGCGCGCGCCCTTCTGCAGCCCCGTTGATTGCAGATAGGCGCCGAAGGCGGCCGACTGTCGCTCGAGGTCGGCATAGGTGATCGATTTGCCCATGCAGACGAAGGCCGGCCGATTCGCAAACTGCTTGCACACGGCAACGAGAAAGTCGCCGATCGAGCTGGAGGGCAGGTCGCCAATCTCGGCCGGCACGATTTTTGGGTAACTCTGGAGCCACGGTTTTTCAGGCAGGCCAGCGGCCAGTGCGGTGATCGCCTTCGGTAATCTATTGGCCGGACCTGCCGGCGGTCGTGGCGCTGTCGGCACTGCCTTCGCCGCCGGCTTGGCGGCAGATTTTGCAGCAGGCGCAGTCTTGCCGGTTGCCGGTTTAGCAGCCGTTCCAGCCGTGGTCTTCGCCGCCGGCTTCGCGCTTGCCTTCGCGGTAGCCGTCGGCTTGGCGGCGGCCGCTTTTGACTTGACCGCTTTCGATGTTGCCTCGGCCTTTGCTTTCGCCGCGTTGGTTGTCTTTGCCGGTTTTGCCACCTGTCGCTCCCTCAATCGTTCTTATTGTTTCGGCATGCTTGCGCGCCACCACCGCCCTGATCAACAAAGATATCCCACGCTTGCCGCAATGTCCGGAACCTGGGAAAATCCGGCACGCTGCCCATCTATCTATGTATTGCCACAAGCGGCCGTGCAAGCCTCGCTACCTGGAGTGCGGTAAGACTTGCCGTCAAACCTCTTGGCCGGGACCGGTTTTCGGACGCGCATCGCTTGAACCGGACGGCTCGATTCCCCGATTGGCGGCATTACCGATCAACAAAAAATTGAAGTCGCTAATAATGTCGTGATCTGCGGATTCGGCTGGTTTTTTCCACAATTCGCCGCATGCCGGAATTTTTTTCTGCTTCCCGTGGGTTAGGCAAACAAGCAGTTCCAAAGCTAGAAAAACGGTGCTTATATGCGGCCTTCGCGAGCCTGACAGAGGGGCTTGGAAGAACATCAGGGAGTGCTCAATGAAAAAGAAACTGACTTTTGCAGCCGCGTTGCTGGCTGCAAGCGTCCTCGGCGGCGTGGCCAATGCAAAACAACTGGTCTATTGCTCGGAGGCATCGCCGGCCGGCTTCGACCCGTCGCCATGGAGCGGCGGCAACGACTTCGATGCCTCGTCGCGCACCATCTATTCGCGCCTGGTCGAGTTCGAGCATGGCAAGACCACCATCTCGCCCGGCCTGGCCGAGAGCTGGACGGTTTCCGATGACGGTCTCGAATACACCTTCAAGCTTCGCCCGGGTGTGAAATTCCAGACGACCGATTATTTCACGCCGACGCGCGACCTCAACGCCGACGACGTGATCTTTTCCTTCGAACGCCAGTGGAAGAAAGAAAGCCCGTGGTACAGCTATCTGGAAGGCACCGGCTGGGAATATTTCACCGGCATGGGCTTCCCCGATCTCCTGAAGGAAATCGTCAAGGTCGACGACCTGACGGTGAAATTCGTGCTGAACAAGCCTGAAGTCGCCTTCCTGCCGGACCTCGGCATGGATTTCGCCTCGATCGTTTCCAAGGAATATGCCGACCAGCTCGACAAGGCCGGCACCAGGCAGCAGTTCACCCAGAAGCCGGTCGGCACTGGTCCGTTCCAGTTCGTCGACTATCAGGTCGATGCGGTCGTGCGCTATGCAGCATGGGACGGCTACTATGGCGGCCGCCAGAAGATCGATGATCTGATCTTCGCCATCACGCCCGACCCCGCCGTGCGCGCGCAGAAGCTGAAGGCGGGCGAATGCGATATCATGTCATACCCGGCGCCGGCCGACATTGCCGGACTGCAGGCCGACGCGAACCTCAAGGTCGACGAGCAGGAAGGCCTGAACATCGGCTACATGGCTTACAACACGACGCAGCCGCCCTTCGACAAGGTCGAGGTCCGCAAGGCCCTCAACATGGCGGTAAACAAGAAGGCGATCATCGACGCGGTCTATCAGGGCGCCGGTGCGCCGGCCATCAACCCGATCCCGCCGACCATGTGGTCCTATAACAAGGACATCAAGGACGATCCCTATGATCCGGAGGCGGCCAAGAAGATGCTGGCCGATGCAGGCGTCAAGGATCTGTCGATGAAGATCTGGGCTATGCCGGTCAGCCGCCCCTACAACCCGAACGCCCAGCGCGTCGCCGAGTTGATCCAGGCCGATTATGCCGCCGTCGGGGTCAAGGCGGAGATCGTCAGTTACGAATGGACCGAGTATCGCCAGCGCGGCAAGGCTAAGGATCGCGACGGCGCCTTCCAACTGGGCTGGACCGGTGACAATGGCGATCCGGACAACTTCTTTTTCCTGCTCGGTTGCGATGCCATCGGCCAGTCCAATTATGCGATCTGGTGCAACCAGGAATTCGAAGCCCTGCTGAAAAAAGGCAAGGCAACGACGGACGTCGCCGAGCGCACCAAGATCTACGAGGAAGCTCAGGTGGTGTTCAAGCGTGAGGCTCCGTGGCTGACCATCGCCCACTCCAAGGTCTTCATGCCGATGAACAAGAAGGTGTCGGGCTTCGTTATGGACCCGCTCGGCATTCATCGGTTTGACGGCGTCGACGTCACCGAATAAGTCCTGAGAAATTGAACGGCGGCGCTGGACTTCCCGCGCCGCCGTTCTATGAAGCAAGATGCTCCGTTATCTCCTCCACAAGCTCGCTTTGATCATCCCGACCGTGTTCGGCATATCGCTGGCGGCGTTTGCTTTCGTCCGGCTTCTGCCCGGCGATCCTATCCTGGCCCTGGCGGGCGAGCGCGGCGTCAGCCCCGAGCGCTACGCCCAGCTCATCGAGCAGTTTGGCTACAACCGGCCCTATGTCATCCAATACCTGGAATATATCGGCAGGGTCCTGACCGGCGATTTCGGCATATCTATTGCCACCAAGCGGCCAGTGCTCGGCGAATTCCAGGCGCTGTTTCCAGCCACGCTGGAACTGGCGACAGTGGCGTTGATCATCGCCGTCCTGCTCGGCATTCCTGCCGGTATCTTCGCCGCGGTCAAGCGTGGCTCGTGGTTCGACCAGGCGACGATGGGTGTCGCGCTGACCGGCTATTCGATGCCGATCTTCTGGTGGGGGTTGCTGCTCATTATCTTCTTCTCCGGCTATCTCGGCTGGACGCCGGTTTCCGGCCGTATCGGCCTGCAGTATTTCTTCAGGCCGACGACCGGGTTCATGCTCATCGACAGCCTGATCTCCGGCAGGAGCGGCGCTTTCAAATCCGCCGTCAGCCATTTGATCCTGCCGTCGATCGTGCTGGCGACGATCCCGCTCGCCGTCATAGCGCGCCAGACGCGCTCGGCGATGCTCGAGGTGCTGGGCGAGGACTATGTCCGCACCGCGCGCGCCAAGGGCCTGGCGCCGCGCCGCGTCATCGGTCTGCACGCTTTTCGCAACGCGCTGATCCCGGTAGTCACCACCATTGGACTGCAGGTCGGCACCTTGATGGCGGGCGCCATTCTGACCGAGACCATTTTTTCCTGGCCGGGCATCGGCAAATGGATGATCGATGCCATCGGCAAGCGCGACTATGTCGTCGTCCAGAGCGGATTGCTGATCATCGCGCTGATCGTCATGGCGGTGAACCTGATCGTCGACGTGCTCTACGCCGTCATCAATCCGCGCATCCGGGTGCAGTGAGATGACCGACGAATCCGCCGCCGAAGCTACCGCCGCCTCCATCCCGACAGGCGGCAGGCAACGGGCTTTCGCCGAGTTCTGGCACTACTTCTCGATGAACACCGGCGCGGTCATCGGCCTTGTCGTGTTTTCGGCGCTGGTGCTGGTGGCGATCTTTGCGCCGTTCGTCGCCCCACATTCGCCCGACGAGCAGTTTCGCGATGCGCTGCTGGCACCCCCTGCCTGGCAGGAAGGCGGCAAATCGATGTTCCTGCTCGGCACCGACGCGGTCGGCCGCGACATGCTTTCACGGTTGATCTTCGGGGCGCGTTTCTCGCTGTTCATCGGTCTGGTGGTCGTTGTCTTCTCGCTCACCAGCGGCATCGTGCTTGGCGTGCTCGCCGGCTATTTCCGCGGCTGGGTCGACACGCTGATCATGCGCATCATGGATATCATCCTGGCCTTCCCGTCGCTGCTTCTGGCGCTGGTGCTGGTGGCGATCCTTGGCCCCGGCCTTTTCAATGCCATGCTGGCGATCGCGCTGGTGCTGCAGCCGCATTTTGCGCGCCTCACCCGCGCCGCCGTGATGGCCGAAAAGAACCGCGAATATGTCATCTCCGCCAAGGTGGCTGGTGCCGGTCATCTTCGCTTGATGGTGAGGACGATCCTGCCGAACTGCCTGGCACCGCTGATCGTGCAGGCGACGTTGTCCTTCTCCAACGCTATTCTCGAGGCTGCGGCGCTCGGCTTCCTCGGTGTCGGTGCGCAGCCGCCGACGCCGGAATGGGGCACGATGCTCGCCTCGGCGCGCGAGTTCATCCTGCGCGCGCCTTGGGTGGTGACCTTCCCCGGCCTTGCTATCCTGATCACTGTGCTTGCCATCAATCTGATCGGCGATGGCTTGCGCGATGCCTTCGATCCCAAGCTGAAGAGGTCATAATCCAATGCCTCTTCTCGAGATTAAGAACCTGACCGTTTCCTTCGACACCGCCGCTGGACCATTCATGGCGGTACAAGGCATCGACCTGTCGGTCGAACCGCGCGAGGTGCTGGCGATCGTCGGCGAATCCGGTTCGGGCAAGTCGGTGGCGATGCTGGCGGTGATGGGGCTTTTGCCCAACACCGCGACGGTGAGGGCCGACCGCATGGCCTTCGGCGGCATCGACCTGCTCAAGCTCGGCCCATCCGAGCGGCGCAAGATCGTCGGCAAGGACATTTCGATGATCTTCCAGGAGCCGGTCGCCAGTCTCAACCCGTGCTTCACCGTCGGCTTCCAGATCGAGGAGGTGCTGCGCTTCCATATGGGCATGGACCGCGCCCAGCGCCGGGCGCGTGCCATCGAATTGATGAAGTTGGTCGGCATCGCCGACCCCGAGGAACGGCTGGGCTCCTTCCCGCACCAGATGTCGGGTGGTCAGTGTCAGCGCGTCATGATCGCCATCGCCATCGCCTGCAATCCCAAGCTTTTGATCGCCGACGAGCCAACCACGGCGCTCGACGTCACCATCCAGAAGCAGATCCTCGATCTACTGGTCGGCCTGCAGGCCAAATATGGCATGGGCCTGATCATGATCACCCACAATATGGGGGTGGTTGCCGAGACCGCCGACCGTGTCATCGTCCAGTACAAGGGCCGCAAGATGGAAGAGGCCGACGTGCTGTCGCTGTTCGAGTCCCCCAAGAGCAACTACACGCGCGCGCTCCTGTCGGCGCTGCCCGAAAACGCCGTCGGCGACCGGTTGCCTACTGTTTCCGACATGCTGTTTGAGCCGGCCCCATCTGTAGTCGCAGCCCGGTCCGCAGGAGGAACCGCCTCATGAGCGTGACGGTAGTCGAAGGCAAGAACATCGTGCGCGACTATCATGTCGGTGGCGGGCTTTTCCGCCCCTCCCGTACGGTTCATGCGGTCAAGGGTGTTTCGTTCAGCGTCGACAAGGGCAAGACGCTGGCCATCGTCGGCGAGAGCGGCTGCGGCAAGTCAACACTCGCCCGCATCATCACCCTGATCGACCCGGCGACCTCCGGCGAGCTTTTCATCGACGGCAAGAAGGTAGACATCGGCAGGAACGGCCTGTCGAAGGAAATGCGCCGCAAGGTCCAGATCGTCTTCCAGAACCCTTATGGTTCGCTCAATCCACGCCAGAAGATCGGCGACGTGCTTGGCGAGCCGCTGCTCATCAATACCGACAGCACGGCCGACGAGCGGCGCGATCTTGCCATGAAGATGCTAAAGAAGGTCGGTCTCGGCCCCGAGCACTTTAATCGCTACCCGCATATGTTTTCGGGCGGCCAGCGCCAGCGGATCGCCATCGCCCGCGCGCTGATGCTCAACCCCAGCCTTCTGGTGCTGGACGAGCCGGTCTCGGCACTTGATCTTTCGGTGCAGGCGCAGGTGCTGAACCTGCTCGCCGACCTGCAGGACGAGTTTCAGCTAACCTATGTTTTCATCAGCCACGACCTGTCGGTGGTGCGCTACATCGCCGACGACGTGATGGTAATGTACTTCGGCGAAGCGGTCGAATACGGCTCGCGCGACGAGGTCTTCGCCGACCCCAAGCACAGCTACACCAGGACGCTGTTCGCGGCGACGCCGCGTGCCGACGTTGCCAGCATCAAGGCACGGTTGGCCAAGAAGAAGGCCGCCTGATCCGGCGAGGTTTGCCGGCCGGCTACCGCTTCTCGATCCCCGGAATGCCGGAGATCTGCTCGGCGAGAAAGTCGACCAGCAGCCGCACCCGGGCAATGCCCGCACGCTCCGGAACGATCAGCATGCTCAGCGGGACGGGAGGCGGAAAATAGCCCGGCAGGACCACTTCCAGCCGGTCGGCCGCCAGAAGATCGTCGACAAGCCAGTGGTGGGCGGGTGCGATGCCGCGTCCGGCGACAAGGGCTTCGCGCGCAGCAAGCCCATGGTCGACCAGAAATCTGCCGCCAAAGGGCACCGCAAAGGTCTCGCCGCCCGGCCCCTGCAAGGTGAGCGTGTCGCTTCCCGCGATGTTCGACATCCGGATGCCTTCATGGCCAGGCAGATCCTGCGGGACAGCCGGTCTGCCCCGCGCCGCCAGATAGGCCGGCGCCGCCACCAGCAGACGCCGGGATTGCCCGAGCGCCCGCAGTTTCATTGAGCTGTCGGTGAGCGGGCCGAGGCGAAGCGCGATGTCGACGCCCTCCCGCACAAGGTTGATGCGCTCGTCGGTAAGGCTGAGATCGATGCCGATGTAGGGATAGCGGTCCTGAAAGGCGAAGATCAGCCGGCTGACATGCAAGACCCCGAGCGCCGCCGTGCAGGATATCCGGATCGTGCCGGCCGACGCGCCGCGCGTGCCCCGCGCCTCATCGCCGGCCTGCTCGACGAGGCGCAGGATCTGGACGCTGTCGGCATAGTAACGGCTGCCTTCATCGGTCATCGTGACGCGCCGGGTGGTCCTGCTGAGCAAGGGCACTCCGACGGCCTCCTCGAGTTCTCGCAAATGCCGTGTGACCGTCGACTGCCCAACTCCGAGCTCGCGCGCCACCGCCGAGAGGCTGCCGCGCTCGGCGACGCGAACGAAGGTGCGCATGCGCTCAAGGGTGACGTCCGATCTATCCATTATTCGGCATTATCTTATACATTTCCTACATATAGTGGATCAGCCCACGGCTGGCTACCTTTGGTGTCTATCGTCCTTCTTCGGAGTAGACCCATGAAAGTCCTGCTTGTTTTTGCTCATCCTGAACCGCGTTCGCTCAACGGCGCACTGCGTGACGTCGCCATCGGGGAACTTGAGGCCCAAGGCCATGAGGTGCGGGTGTCTGACCTCTACGCCGATGGCTGGAAAGCCGAGGTAGACCGTGCCGACTTTCCGTCGTGGCCGCCTGAAGCACGCTTCCTGCCGGCCGGCGCCTCCAAAAAAGCTTTTGCGAGCGGCACTCTGACCGAAGACGTCAAAGTGGAGATCGACAAGCTGCTATGGGCCGATACCCTGATCCTCCAGTTCCCGCTGTGGTGGTACGCCATGCCGGCGATCCTCAAGGGCTGGGTCGATCGCGTGTACGCCTACGGCTTCGCCTATGGCGTTGGCGAGCACAGCGACAAGCGGTGGGGTGACCGCTTTGGTGAGGGAACGCTCGCCGGCAAGCGCGCAATGCTGATCGTGACCACCGGCGGCTGGGAGGAGCATTATTCCGCCCGCGGCGTCAACGGCCCGATCGACGACCTGCTGTTCCCGATCAATCACGGGATTCTATACTATCCGGGCTACGACGTGCTTCCGCCGTTCGTGGTTTACAGGGTGGACCGTTTCGGGGAGGCGGATTTCGAGCCTGTCGCGGAGCGACTGCGCGAAAGGATGCGAACGCTCGAGACAATGCGGCCCATTCGTTATCGGCAGCAGAATGGCGGCGATTACTTGATCCCAAGCATGCAATTGCGCCCCGGCTTGGAGAACCCGGGTGCGACCGCCTTTGCGCTTCACGAGGATCGCGCCGGCGCCGCCGCCCAGTCCGATCAGGACAGCCGGGCGATGATGGTGCGCAGCGCCTCGCCGAAGCGCCGGACTTCCTCGATCGTATTGTAATGCACCAGCGAGGCGCGCACGGCGCCGCTGTCCATGCTGAGGTTGAGCCGCTTCATCAGACGCGGCGCATACATGTGGCCGTCGCGAATGCCGATCTGCATCTCGGCCATTTCCTCGACGATCCTCTGCGGCGACAGCGTGCCGACATTGAAGCAGAAGGTCGGCACGCGCTCGCTGAGGCGTGCCTCTTCGGCCACGCCGTAGATCGTCGCGCCGCAATCTTTGAGCACCGCCAGCATTTCGCGCGCCAGCACCTGTTCGTAGTCGCGGATGGCATTCATGCCGGCGACGATGTTGTCGCGGCGCGACCGGTTATTCTCTGACAAGAAATAGCGGCCGATCGATTCGAGGTAGCGCACCGCGGCATCCATGCCGGAGACGTTCTCGTAAATGAAGGTACCGGCCTCGATCTTGTAGGGCGGCTCGTCGGGGATGAAATCTTCGCGGAAGGTCGGCAGGCGCTTCAGAGTTTCGAAGCGGCCCCACAGGAAGCCCATATGCGGCGAGAAATTCTTGTAGCCGGAGCAGACCAGATAGTCGGAATCCCAGGCCTGCACATCGATCAACCCGTGCGGCCCAAAATGCACGCAGTCGAGGAACACTTCGGCGCCTGCCGCATGCGCAATCCCAGCCACGGAGGCAACGTCGACAATCGAGCCGATCGAATGCGCCGTTACCGTGCAGGCGACGAGCCGGGTGCGCTCTGAGACCAACGGGCGCAAATCGTCGACATGCAGATTGCCGTCCTCGCGCATCCGCCACCATTTGAACTTGGCGCCGGCGGGCGCCAGCGCCAGCCACGTCGCGATATTGGCGTCGTGATCCATGTCGGTGATGACGATCTCGTCACGCTCCCCGTTTGGGCGCTCGGAAAGCATCTGGCCGATGCCGAGGCTGACCAGGCGGATGAACGAAGTGGCGTTCATGCCGAAACAGATCTCCGCCGGGTTGGTGGCGTTGATCAGCAAGGCCACGCTTTCGCGAGCGCCGGCGACGGCTTGGTCGACGGTGACGCTGCGGCCATAGCGGCCGCCGCGCTGCACATTATGCGCGACCAAATGGTTGGTGACTGCATCGAGCACGCTTTGCGGGATCTGCGCGCCGGCGGCATTGTCCATGAAGACGAAGTCCCCGGCTTGCTGCAAGGCGGGAAACATGGCGCGGATCGTCTCGACCGGGAAAGCTGCGGCATCGCCGGTTTTCGAAATCTGATGCTGGTTCAAGGTCGTCTCCTGCGAAGTGCGCTGACAGATTCAGCGGGTCTTTTCGGTTTGAAAGCGGCGTTCAAGGAGGCTGACGAGACGGACCATCGGCCAGAGAAAGATGAGATAGACCAGCGCCGCGCCGATCAGCGGTGAAGGATTGGCATAGAGCGATTGCGCGTTGGTCGCTTCCTTCAGCAGTTCGGGCAGCGCCACGGTGGAAGCGAGCGAAGTATCCTTGAACATCGAAACGCAATTGCTGGTCATTGGCGGAATGACGACGCGGATCGCCTGCGGCAGCACTACCTTGCGCAAGGTCAGCAAGAACGGCAGGCCGAGCGCCTGCGCCGCCTCGAACTGGCCGCGCGGAATGCTCTCTATACCGGAGCGGAACACCTCGGCCGAATAGGCCGCCATGATGATGGCGAAGGCCATCACCGCGGACGTCCACGATGACAGGCGAATGCCGAGGAACGGCAGCGCATAGTAGATCAGGATCAGCACGACCAGCACCGGCATCGCCCGGAAAATGTCAATGTAGCCGACAGCCAGCAGCCGAAGCGGCTTTGGCGCATAGAGTCGCACCAGGCTGATCGCGAGGCCGACGGGAATACCGATGCCGATGCTCATGATTCCGAGCAGCAGGGTGTTCAGGAAACCGCGCAGCAGCGCCGGCAGGCTGGAGACCATGACGTCGGCGTTGAAGAAGGTGTCCAGCAGCGACATCGCAGCATTTCCGAAACGTTTGGCGTCCCGCGACGCTCGAGCCCGAGCCCGAAATCCGAAATCGTGCCGGCATCGAAAGCCGGCACGACATTTAAGCGCGAACTGCCGCTCAGGCCTTCGGCATAGGCATTTCCTTGACGGTCGAGGAATCGGCAGGTGCGTCGCTGCCGAACCACTTCTTGTGGATCGCGGCCAGCGTGCCGTCCTTCTTCATCGCGGTCAGCGCGTCGTTCAGCTTGCCGAGCAGCGGGTGGTCTTTGGTCATCATCAGACCGTACTGCTCGCCGGTCTTGATGCGCTCTTTTACGGCGAGATCCTTCATCCTGGTGAAAGAATATTCCAGGCCCGGAATATCGCTGACCGCCGCATCGACGCGGCCGGAGCTGAGATCGAGCAGCAAATTCTGCTGCGTGTCGTAGCCCTTGACGTCACTGAACCCGTCCGCTTCCTGGTGGGCCGTGACCCAGGCTTCGCCGGTCGAGCCGGACAGCACGCCGACGATCTTGCCCTTGAGGTCGGCCTCGGCCTTGATCGGGCTGTCGGCCTTCGCGGCGATGCCCATGTCGGAATCATAGTAGGGCTGCGTGAACGACTGAGACTTCAGCCGCTCCGGCGTGATGGTGATCGACGAGATGGCGACGTCGATGCGCTTCGAGGTGGTGGCGGCGAACAGCGCCTGGAAACCGAGATCGGCGATGTCGGTGGTCATGCCGATACGCTTTGCCGCCTCATTGATGATGTCGACTTCGAAACCCTCGAACGTGCCGCTCTCGTTCTTGTATTCAAAAGGCGGATTGGTCGGATAGGCGCCGACATTCAGCGTGCCTTCGGCGTAGGCCGGGCCGCCGGCGATGCCGATGGCAGCAGCAAGAAGCAGCAGGTTGCGACGGGTGAAGTTCATTTTCGTTCCCTCTGGTTGTGATCGGACGGGTTTGGCCCCGCACGGTTTTGATGCGCCAAGTGACGGGACTGCCGGAAAGCCCTCCCGGCACGGCAGTCGCAAGACATTGGATGCTATCCAAAGTACCGCGCTTTTCAAGGCGAAAGTTTTAAGCTTAAAAAATTGCCACGTGTTGCCGTCACTCCGGAATAACCGCCGTGGCCTGGATCTCAACCTTGGCGCGATCCTCGACCAGCGCCATCACCTGCATGGCGGCCATCGCCGGAAAATGCCGGCCGATCACCTCGCGATAGACCTCTCCGATCCCCTTGAGATTGGCCAAATATTCCGCCTTGTCGGTAAAGTACCAGGTCATCGAGGTGATATGTTCCGGCTTGGCGTCGGCCTCGGCGAGCACAGCAACAATATTGGCCAGCGTCTGCCGCACCTGGCCGACAAGATCATCGGTCTCGAAGCGGCCCTGTCCGTTCCAGCCGACCTGCCCGCCGACGAAGACAAGCTGCCCACGCGCGGCGACGCCATTGGCGTAGCCGACGGGTTTCGCCCAGCCTTCCGGCTGCAGGATGGTGTGCATGTCAAACCTCCCAATGCTCAAATCCGGTCGTTCAAAACTCGAAGACAATAATTTTCACGCAAACTCCTGTCTCAGGCCGCTCCCATCACTTGCCGTGCAATCACCACCTTCTGCACGTCGGACGCTCCCTCGTAGATGCGCAGCGCCCGGATCTCGCGATACAGGCTTTCGACGATATGGCCCTTGCGGACGCCATCGCCGCCATGCAGCTGCACAGCCTTGTCGATCACCTCCTGCGCTTTGTCGGTAGCGAACAGCTTGGCCATGGCGGCTTCGCGGGTAACCCGACCCGCGCCCATGTCCTTGGTCCAGGCGGCACGATAGACCAGCAACGCGGCGGCATCGACATCCAGCGCCATGTCGGCGATGTGGCCCTGCACCATCTGCAGCTCGGCCATCGGCGCACCGAACAGCCTGCGCTCGGCCACTCTTGTGATGCTTTCGTCCAGCGCGCGCCGGGCAAAGCCGAGCGCCGCTGCGCCGACGGTCGAACGGAACACGTCGAGCACGGACATGGCGATGCGAAAACCGTCACCGGGTTTGCCGATCAGCGCCGAGGCTGGAATGCGTGCATTGTCGAAGGACAGCCGGGCGAGCGGGTGCGGCGCGATCACCTCCAGCCGCTCGGCAACGATCAGCCCCTCGGTTTCGGAAGGCACGACAAAGGCGGAAAGCCCCTTGGCGCCGGGCGCTTCGCCGGTGCGGGCAAAGACAGCATAAAAGTCAGCGATACCGCCGTTGGAGATCCAGGTCTTTTCGCCGGACAAGAGATAGCTGTCGCGGTCACGCGTGGCCGTCATTTCCATATTGGCGACGTCCGAGCCCGAGCGCGGCTCCGACAGCGCGAAAGCCGAAATCGCCTTACCGGCCCGTGTCTTAGTCAGCCAATGCTGCTGCTCGGGCGAGCCGAACAGGCTGAGTGCGCCTGTGCCGAGCCCTTGCATCGCGAAGGCGAAATCGGCCAGCCCGTCATGCCGGGCCAGCGTCTCGCGCGTGAGGCAGAGCGTGCGCACGTCGAGTGCTGCAGGGTTGTCGGTATCGAGCGCCGTCGGCTTTAGCCAGCCGTCCTTACCGAGCTTGGCCACCAGCTCGCGACAGGCGGCGTCGACATCGTCATGCGCAACCGGCAGGTTCTTGGCGCACCATGCCTCCAGCCGCTCCGCCAGCTCGCGGTGATGGTCCTCGAAGAACGGCCAGGTAAGGAAGGAACGGTCAGGCATTGCTGCCTCCACAATTCTCCGGCCCTGGCGCTCCACGGCGCCCCCCTCTGTCCTGCTGGACATCTCCCCCTCTAGGGGGGAGATTGGCGGCTTCGCTGCCACGGCTCTCCCTGCGATGTTGGAGATTGGCGAAAGCGGGCCTGATATCCAATCTCCCCCCTTGAGGGGGAGATGGCCGGCAGGCCAGAGGGGGGTGCTGTCCCGCCAGCGTGGAAGCGATCATCTCAATTTCCCTCGAACACCGGCTTCTCCTTAGCCACGAAAGCCGTGTACGCCCGCTCGAAATCGCGGGTCTGCATGCAGATCGCCTGCGCCTGCGCTTCCGCTTCGATCGCCTGGTCGAGACCCATCGACCATTCCTGGTTCAGCTGCGTCTTGGTCATGCCATGGGCGAAGGTCGGGCCGGAAACGATGCGCGCGGCCATGTCGAGCGCGTCGGCCTCAAGCGTTGCGGTATCGACCAGCCGGTTGTAGAAGCCCCAGCGCTCGCCTTCCTCGGCACTCATCGTGCGGCCGGTATAGAGCAGCTCGGCGGCGCGGCCCTGGCCAATGATGCGCGGCAGGATCGCGCAGGCCCCCATGTCGCAGCCGGCAAGGCCGACGCGGGTGAACAGGAATGCTGTCTTGGCCTGGGGCGTGGCGATGCGGATATCGGAGGCCATGGCGATAATCGCGCCGGCGCCGACCGCCACGCCGTCGACCGCCGCAATAATCGGCTTGCCGCAATTCAGCATCGCCTTGACGAAATCGCCCGTCATGCGGGTGAAGGCGAGCAGCGCCTTCATGTCCATCTTGACCAGTGGGCCGATGATTTCGTGGACATCGCCGCCCGAGCAGAAATTGCCGCCATTGGGCAGGAACACCACAGCATCGATATCATCGGCGTAGACAAGGTCGCGAAATATGTCGCGCAATTCGGCATAGCTGTCGAAGGTCAGCGGGTTCTTGCGCTCCGGCCGATCGAGCCGGATCTTTGCGATCTTGCCTTCGACCTGCCAGAGGAAATGCTTCGGCTTGCGGCCGGCCAGCTTCGTCATTCCCGTCCCTCCCAATTGCTGCGGAAGGAGGTCAGCATGCCGGTCAGCCGGCGCGCCTCATCCTCGCTCACATTGCCCAGCAACTCGCCGACCCATTTCTCATGCGCGGCGGCGATCACGGCGAAAATCTTCGATCCCTCTTCCGTCAGCCGTACCATCGAGGTACGGCGGTCGCCATTGCGTCGGGCCCGCATCACCAACCCTTCCGAGACCAGCCGGTCGATGATGCCGGTGACATTGCCGTTGGACACCAGCAGGAAGCGCGAAAGATCGCTCATCAGCATGCCCTCCGGCGCGCGGTAGAGCGCGGCCATCACGTCGAAGCGTGGCAGCGTTGTGTTGAACTCTTGCCGCAGTCGTTCGCGCAGCTCGGCCTCGATGGTGCGCGAGGCGCGCAGCAGGCGTATCCACAGCCGCAGGCGGTCCTTGCCGGGTCCGGACGGGGCGGGCAGGGGACCGGCTACCATGTCTCACCTCCGGAGATCGAAATCGTCTGCCCGGTAATCGACCGGGCGGCGTCGCCACACAGATAAAGTACCGCGGCCGCAATTTCTTCCGGCTGGATGAAGCGGCCTTGCGGGTTGGTCGCGGCTAGGCTTGTCCGTGCCTGCTCGGACGAGCGGCCGGTCGTTTGGACGATGCGCTGGACGGTGCTCTCCAGCATCTCGGTTTCGACAAACCCTGGGCACACGGCATTCACTGTTATGCCGGACTTGGCGGTCTCGACGGCGAGTGCCCGCATCAGGCCGACGACGCCATGCTTGGCGGCAACGTAAGCTGCGACATAGGGATAGCCTTTCAGTCCGGCGGTGGAAGCGACGAAGATGATACGGCCAGTCTTGCGCACTGCCATGCCGGCCAACGCCGGCTTCACCGTCAGGAACGCACCGGTCAAGTTGACGTCGAGCGTGCGCTGCCAGTCTGCCAGCGAGGTCCGCTGCGCCGGGGCACTGCCGGACATGCCGGCATTGGCAACGACGATGTCGAACGCTCCGCGTGCCGCTTCCGCGGCCTCGTAGAGCGACGCCATCGACGTCTCGTCGGTGACGTCGGCGGCAATGGCGAAGATGGACTTGTTCTCCGCGGCGACCTCGGCAAGCGGCTCCACGCGCCGGCCGCAGATGGTCACGTCAACGCCCGCGCCGGCCAGCGCCAGCGCGATCGCGCGGCCGACGCCGGAGCCGCCGCCGGTGACCAGCGCATGACGCGGCGAAATCGTCGCCGCGGCACTCATACTTTCAACCCCGCTGCCGCTTCGCGTTCGGCCAGCCGGTAGAGCTGGTCGCGGCCGGGCAGATAGGGATCCGGCCATTTGACGCCGCGATCGCCAAGCATGACGGCCGCGTGCAGCGTCCAATACGGATCGGCAAGATGCGGCCTAGCCAGTGCGACGAGATCGGCGCGGCCCGCCATCAGGATCGAGTTGACGTGGTCCGGCTCATAGATATTGCCGACCGCCATCGTCGCCATGCCGACCTCGTTGCGGATGCGATCGGAAAACGGCGTCTGGAACATGCGGCCATAGACCGGTCTTGCCACGGCCGAAGTCTGGCCGGCCGATACGTCGCAGATGTCTACGCCGGCCTCATGCAGCAGCCGCGCGATCTCTACGGCATCGGCCGGCGTCACGCCTTCGATGCCCAGCCAGTCATTGGCGGAGATGCGCATCGAGATCGGCTTCTCGGCCGGCCACGCGGCGCGCACCGCATGAAAGATTTCCAAGGGGTAGCGCATGCGGTTTTCCAGCGAGCCGCCATAGGAGTCGGTGCGCCGGTTGGTCAAGGGCGTGATGAAGGAGGACAGGAGATAGCCGTGCGCGGCGTGGATTTCGAGCATGTCGAAGCCGCAGCGCGCCGCCATCTCGGCCGAAGCGACAAACTGGTCGCGCACCATATCCATGTCGGCGCGGTCCATCGCCTTAGGCACCTGGTTTTCCCGCGACCACGGCACGGAAGACGCTGCCATGACGGGCCAATTGCCTAAGGGCAGCGGCACGTCGGTTCCCTGCCAGCCGAGCCTGGTCGACCCCTTGGCACCGGAATGGCCGATCTGGGCGCAGATCTTGGCCTCGGTTTCGGCATGGACGAACTCGACCAGCCGCTTCCAGGCGACCTCATGCTCGGGCGCATAGAAACCGGGGCAGCCAGGCGTGATGCGGCCCTCCGCGCTGACGCACGTCATCTCGATGTAGAGGAGACCGGCGCCGCCTTTGGCCCGTTCGGCGTAATGGGCGAAATGCCAATCGGTCGGACAGCCGTCGACCGCTTTGTACTGCGCCATCGGCGAGACGACGACGCGGTTCTGCAGCGCCATGCCGCGCAGCCGGAACGGCGCGAACATCGGCGCGCGACGCAGATTGTTGCCCCCGGCGCCGGCCTGGCGCTGGAACCACTCCTCGGCGCCGGCCAGCCATTCGGCATCGCGCAGCCGCAAATTCTCGTGACTGATGCGTTGCGAACGCGTCAGCAGCGAATAGTTGAACTGCACCGGATCGAGGCCGAGATAGCGCTCGACCTCCTCGAACCATTCGAGCGAATTGCGCGCCGCCGACTGCAGCTTCAGCACTTCGGTGCGGCGGGCGTCCTCATATTTGCTAAAGGCGGCCTCGAGGTCTGGCTCGGACTCCAGATAGTCGGCCAGCGCCACCGCGCTTTCCAGCGCCAGCTTGGTGCCGGAACCGATCGAGAAATGCGCGCTCGCCGCCGCGTCGCCCATCAGCCCCAGGTTCTTGTAGGACCAGCGTTCGCACAAGACGCGCGGGAAATTGATCCACGCCGAGCCGCGGATATGATTGGCGTTGGTCATCAGCGCGTGGCCGCCGAGATGACGGGCAAAGATGCGCTCGCAGACGGCAATCGATTCCTGCTGCGACATCGCGCCGAAGCCGAAGCGCTGCCAGGTCTGCTCGCTGCATTCGACGATGAAGGTCGCGGTATCGCTGTCGAACTGGTAGGCATGCGCCCACACCCAGCCATGCTCGGTCTTTTCGAAGATGAAGGTGAAGGCGTCGTCGAATTTCTGGTGGGTGCCGAGCCAGACGAACTTGCATCTACGAATGTCGATATCGGGCTTGAACACGTCGACGAAGGCGCTCCGCGCTTTCGAGTTCAACCCGTCGGCGGCGACAACCAGGTCGTGCGTCTCCATATATGGCTTGGGATCGGCGATGTCGGTTTCGAAGACCAGCTTGACGCCGAGTTCGCGCGCGCGCCGCTGCAGCAACGTGAGCAGCCGCTTGCGGCCAATGCCGCAAAAGCCGTGACCGGTCGAGACCGTGCGCACGCCGTCATGGATGACGGCGATATCGTCCCAATAGGCGAAATGCTTGCGGATCCAGACGGCGCTGACCGGGTCGTTTTTGGTCAGGTTCTCCAGCGTTTCGGCCGACAGCACGACGCCCCAGCCAAACGTGTCATCGGCACGGTTGCGCTCGAACACCGTGACCTCATGCGCGGCATCCCTGAGCTTCAGCGAGATTGCAAAGTAGAGCCCGGCTGGTCCGCCGCCGAGAACCGCAACTTTCATCGTGCGATCTCCTCTTCGCTTCTGTTTGTCGAGTTTACGCCTGAGACGGATTAATTCAAGCTTGAAGTTTCAGGATTGAAACAATCCGCCCCAGAAACCCAGCTTGCCGGCAGTCGGCTTGCGCAGGCAAGGGACGCCCCGGGCTATTTTTCCGGGTTCTTCGGGCTCCACAGCACCGTCTCCGCATCTTTTTCATAGGCCATGCCATTGGGATAGCTGATCGCTTCCAACTGCAAGCCCCAGGGCGCCTGGAAGTAGAGGATGGTCTGGCCGGCGGCCGGGCCTTCGGTAACCGGCAGCGGTCCCATCCGCGTCTTGACGCCCTTGCCGTCAAGATAGGCTTTTGCGGCGGCGATGTCGTCGACATAGAAGGCGATATGGAAGCCGCCTATGTCGCTGTTGCGAGGCGTCAGGTCCTTCTGGTCCGGCGCGGTGTATTTGAACAGCTCGATGTTCGACCCGTGTCCGCAGCGGACCAGGGTGATCTCCTCGATCACCGCCTTGGGATCGACGCCCAGCAGATCCTGCATGAATGTGCCCTTGTCGTCGGCGAACGGGCCGAACGACATCGCCTTCTTGCAGCCAACCACCTCGGTGAAGAAATCGACCGCCTGCTCCATGTCGGGGACGGTGACGCCGGTGTGGTCGTGGCCACGCATGCCGGGAATGGAACTGGCGTAAGCGGTGCCGATGCCTCCCAGCACGGTGGCGATGAGCACTGCGTAGCGGATTGCATTCTTCATGTCAGTCATCCTCCATCGCGGGACATTTTGCCGGCCGCACGCCCGAGGCCCGCTCTTTAGCGTGCGAATAGGATTGTGTTTCATGCCGGCGCCTTTGCGGCGGGAAGTAGCCAGGCATCATCGATCTCGGGCAGCGGAATGGCGGCGAGCAGATCGCGCGTGTAGGGCTGCTGCGGCTGCTCGAACAAAGCGTCGGTCGCGCTGGCTTCGACGATCGCGCCTTCGCGCATGACGATCACGTGCCGGCAGAGCCGCCGGATCACCGACAGGTCATGGCTGATGAAGGCAACGGTCAGGCCCATTTCGGCGGCGAGTTTTTCCAGCAGCGTCAGGATCTGTGCCTGCGTCGACACGTCGAGGCCTGAGACGATTTCGTCGGCCAGCACGAATTTCGGCGACAGCGCCAGCGCGCGGGCAATGCCGACGCGCTGGCGCTGGCCGCCCGACAATTCATGACGATAGCGGCTGGCGAAGCCTTGCGGCAGGCCGACGCGCTGAAGCGCCTCCGCGACACGATCCCTGAGGTTGTCGCCAAGCCCGTTCTGCTTGAGCGGTGCTGCGATGATGCTGAAGATGGTGCGGCGCGGGTTGAGCGACGACATCGGATCCTGGAAGATCATCTGCAGATTGCGGCGCAGCGGCCGGAGCTCGGCCTCAGGCAGATGTGTGATGTCGCGGCCGTCGAAGATGACCTTGCCGGCGCTCGGCTCCAGAAGCCGCACTAAGGCGCGGCCAAGCGTCGATTTGCCGGAGCCGGATTCGCCGACGATGCCGGTCACCGATCCCTTTGGCAGGTCGAAATCCAGCCCTTTCAGGATCTCGGCCAAGGGCGCGCGGCCGATCAGCGGCTTGCGCGTCATGTCGGGCAGCGCGACCTTCAGCCCACGCACGGAAAACAGCGGCTCAGCCATGCGGGCGCCTCCAGGCCTGATCGGCGGCGGCGATCTCCGAAGCAAGCCCGGCCAGCACCGCCTCGTCCACCGGCTTCAGCGAGGCGAAGGGGTCGGTGTAGCGTGGCGTCGCGGCCATCAGAGCTCGCGTGTAGGGGTGCTGCGGAGCGGCGAAGAGAGCGGCCGTTTCGGCCTCCTCGACCACCTTGCCGGCATAGAGCACCGAGACCTTCTGGCTGATCTTGGCGACGACGCCGAGATCATGGGTAATGAACAGGATCGCCGTGCCGTGCTCGCGCTGCAGTTGCGCGATCAGCCGCAGGATCTGCTTCTGCACAGTCACGTCGAGCGCCGTGGTCGGCTCGTCGGCGACGATCAGCCTTGGTTCGGCCGCAAACGCCGCGGCGATCAGCACGCGCTGGCGCATGCCGCCGGACAGCTCGTGCGGATAGCATTTGAGGACACGCTCGGGGTCGCGGATTTGCACCTCGTCCAGCAATTGGCGGATGCGTGCATCGGCCTTCTCGCCGCTCCAGCCGAGGATGCGCACCAGCCGGTCGGTCATCTGCGGGCCGATTCGCCGTGACGGGTTGAGCGCGGTCAGCGGGTCTTGCGGGATCAGCGCCGTGCGCGCGCCGATCAGCGTGCGCCTTGCCTTTGGCTGAAGCTTGCCGAGGTCCTCGCCCTCGAGCAACATATCGCCTTCGACGATGCGCACGCTCGAGGGCAGCACGCCAAGCACCGCCTTGCCGATCATCGTCTTGCCGGCGCCGCTCTCGCCGACCAGCGCG
Organism: Mesorhizobium sp. M0522; assembly: GCF_040321085.1. Lineage (NCBI taxonomy): Bacteria > Pseudomonadati > Pseudomonadota > Alphaproteobacteria > Hyphomicrobiales > Phyllobacteriaceae > Mesorhizobium > Mesorhizobium sp. M0522. The sequence goes on along the minus strand of NZ_JAMYQW010000031.1, from coordinate 62,645 downwards.
CGCACCTCGCCGGGCTCGACGGCGAGCGACACCGAGCGCAGCACGCGCAAGCCATTAGGCAGCACCGCGCTAAGGCTGCGTATGTCAAGGCAGGGTTTCGCCAGCGCGTTCATCGCAGCACCGGATCGAAACGTGCCCTGAGACCTTCGCCGAACTGGCTGAACGACAGCACCGTCAGGATCAGCGTGACCAGCGGGAACACCAGCACCCACCAGGCCTGATGGATCGACAGGCGGCCCTCGGCGATGATGCCGCCCCAGGTTGGGTCGTCGGTCGAGATCGACAGATTGACGAAGGACAGGATCGCCTCGACGATGACGGCAATGCCCATCTCCAGCGACAGCAGCGCGACGATCGACGGCACCACATTGGGCAGCACTTCGCGCAGCATGATGCCGATGCGGCCGTAGCCGGCGATGCGGGCGTTCTCGACATAGTCCATGCGCGACTGGCCCAACGTCTCGGCGCGGATCACCCGGCAGAAGCGCGTCCAGTCGATGACGGCAATGGCAATGATAACCGAGCTCAAGCCGGTACCGAGCACTGCGACCAGAAGGATGGCAAACAGCACCGGCGGAAACGCCATCCAGACATCGACGATGCGCGAGATGATGCGGTCGGCCCAGCCGCCGAAATAACCAACGATCAGGCCGAGCGTCGAGCCGACCAGGCAGGCCGCGATGGCGGCGGCGAAGGCGACGATGAAGGCGATGCGGGCGCCGAAGATCAGCCGTGACAGGAGATCGCGGCCGAGACTATCGGTGCCGAGCCAGTAGCCGGGCTCGGCTCCATCGAGCCAGAACGGCGGCAGGCGCTCCAGCATCAAATCCTGCGCCAGCGGGTCCTGCGGTGCGACCAGCGGCGCAAAAATTGCGGCCAGCAGCGCAATCAGCAGCCAGCCGCCGGCCAGCCACAGGCGTGCCCGCGAGCCATGTCTCGAAATGCGGGCCTCATCCATGGCGCAGCCTCGGATTGAGCAGGGCGTACATCATGTCGACGGCAAGGTTGATCAGCACAAACAGCAGCGCGAAGACCAGCACGATGCCCTGGATCAGCGGCAGGTCGCGGTTGATGACGGCATCGATCGCCATGTTGCCGAGACCTTCATAGGAAAACAGTCGTTCGACGATGACCGTGCCGCCGATCAGGAAGGTGAACTGCACGCCGACCAGCGTCAGCGTCGGCAGGGCCGCGTTCTTCAGCGCCTCGCGCAGGATGACCTGCGTTTCCGAAAAGCCCTTTACCCGCGCCAGCACGACGTAGTCGAGGTCGAGCACTTCCTTCAGCGACTGTTTCAGCAGCTGCGAGATGATCGCGGCCAGTGGCAGCGCCAGCGCAATCGCCGGCATCAGCATGTGTGCCAGCAGGTCCCTGGTCAGGTCGAAGCGCAGCCGTACGATGCTTTCGAACAGATAGAATTGCGTGGCGAAGGGCAGGTCGAGCTGCGGCGACACCCGGCCAGAAATGTCGAAGATAGGCACCAGCACGCCGAACAGAAGGATCAGCACCAGGCCCCACAGGAAATCGGGAATCGAGAGTGCCGCACCGCTGGCAATGTCGATGCCGGCTTCGACCGCGGTGCCGCGTTCGCGCGCGCCGAGGATCGCCGTCGTGCCGCCGATCGCCAGCGCCATCACAAGCGCGACGATGGCGAGTTCCAGCGTGGCCGGGAGGCGATTGAAGACCAGCCCAAGCACGTCCTGCCGCAGTGAGATCGACGTGCCGAAATCGCCCCTGACGACACCGGCCAGCCAGATGAAGAATTGCTGGACGATGGTCTTGTCCAGCCCGTAAAGCGCGCGCAGCCGAGCGATGTCGGCATCGGTCGCGCCGGGCGGCAGCATCATCGCGATCGGGTCGCCCGGCGCGACACGGATGACGATAAAGACGACGACGGCCACGCCGAACAGCGTGATCGCCATCGTCAGAAGACGGATCAGGAATCTTTGCAGCAGCATGGTCGCCCGTGGCGGAAAATGCGCGCCGTCATTCCGGACGGCGCGCGGCAAGCCGAAGACTGTCTCAGGCCGGGCTCATCAGCGCCGGCAGAAGTGCGCCCGACACATGCTGCACCACATTGACGCCCTTGGCATGCACGATCGGCTGCGCATACTGGATCAGCGGCAGCACATAGGCCTGTTCGGCGATGTATTTGTCGACGGCCTTCCAGCCGGCAATGCGCTTGGCCTCGTCCTTCTCGCCCCATAGTGGATTGATCATGTCGATCAGGTCCTGGCTGTCCCATACCGAATGCGGACTTGGGCCATACATGGCAAAGCCGGTCGACGTGGTGGGATCGCCGATGGCATTGCCCCAATTGTAGAAGGCCGCCGGCGCCAGCTTGTCGGCGGCGCGCAGCTCGTAGTGCTTGGCGATCTCGTAGACCTCGATCGTTGCCTCGATGCCGACCTTGCGCCACATGCCGACGATCGCCTGGATCATCTCGTAGTCCTTGGGCTTGAAGCCCTTGGTCGTCTGTATCGTGAACTTGACCGGCTTTTCCGGCGAATAGCCGGAGGCGGCCAGCAGTTCCTTGGCCTTGTCCGGATTGTGCTCCACCTTGATCGACGCATCGTAGGCCTCGTATTCCGGCGTCTCCAGCGTATCGATGGGCTGGCCGTAACCGCGCAGCAGCCGGTCGACCAAAAGCTTTTTGTCGACCGCCATCACCGCCGCCTGGCGCACGTTCTTGTCCAGCATCACGTCGATGTCGTTGAAGAAGATCATGCCGATGTCGGAGACGTTCTTGCATGAGCCGGCAAGTCCATCCTTGGCGATCAGGCGGTCATATTCCTCATAGGGGATTTCCAGCGTCACCTGCGAGGAACCGGACTCGATCTCGGCGACGCGGCTCGCCGCATCGGTGACGAACTTGATGGTTACGTTTTCGAAGGCCGGCTTGCCGCCCCAGTAGTTCGGGTTGGCCTTGAGCCGCAGGAAGGCGTTGCGCTCGAATTTGTCGACCATATAGGGCCCGGTGCCGATCGGGGCTTTCTCAAAACCCTCGGCGCCGACCTTTTCGTAATAGGCCTTCGGCATGATGTAGCCGGTCAGGAACGACATCCACTTGAAATACACCGGGTCGAATTGCACGACGTCGCCGGTGATCTTGTTGCCGTCGATCTTGAAGTTGTTGACGTTCTTCCAGACGAACTGGATCGGGTTGCCGGTCTTTTCATCGCCCGCCCGCTGCAGCGACCAGACCACGTCTTCGGCCGTGAATGGCGAGCCGTCATGCCAGGTGACGCCCTCGCGCACCGTCATCATGATCTTGCTGCGATCCTCGTTCCAGCCCCATTCGGTGAGCAGGCCGGGCGCGAAAGAGAGATCCGGCGTCTGCGGGATGAACTGGTCGAACACCGACTGGTAGAGACCCTGGATGGTCGGGTTGACCGCCGAAGGCCCGGTGGTCGGGTCCCAGGACGGCAAATTGACATTGTAGGCGATGGTCAGTTCGCCGGCAGCCTTGGCGATTTGCGGCAGGCCGAGCGCCGTGGCGCCAAGTGCGGCCGCGCCATATCCGAGCAATTCTCGTCTGTTGATTGTCATGGTCGTTCCCCTGTTGCTTTTATGCGCGGTGTCGTTGTCAATCGGTGGGTTCAGGCTCCTTGGGCAACCGCGCCTTGTCCTCCTTCACCCTAGATGAAAAATGGAGCCTACCTCCCGCCAAGTTGTTGCGCGAGCATGTAGCCCGACGCCGCCCCGGTGCCGGCGCCGGGCCATGTTGCCGCCCCGGTCAGGTGCAGATTGCCGACCGGCGTGTTCCAGCCGGCGTAACCGCGCGCCGGCCGGAACAGGAAATTCTGCGCCAGATGATGGCTGCCGCAGATCTGGTCGCCGCCGACAAGGTTCGGGTTCTCGCGTTCGAGGTCGATGGGCGAGAACACGGCGCGGCCGAGGATCTTCCGACGAAGGCCGGGCGCATAGCGCTCGATAATGTCGAGGACGCGCTCGGCGTAGTGCTCCCTAGCCTCGTCCCAGTGAGCCGCCGCGATCGTGCCCGCTGCATCGCCTGCAATCTCGGCTGGCAGCATGCGCACCTGCACCCAAAGTACGTGCTTGCCGTCCGGCGCGCGCGAGGGATCGACGGCCGTCGGCTGGCCGACGACCAGCACCGGTTCATCCGGCAGCATGCCTGCCATCACCTGCTGGTAGGTCAGCGACATGGCGTCGAGCGACGGCGAAAGGTGCACATAGGCGAACTGCCGAAGCTCGGCGCCGGCGCGCCAGTCCGGCAGATCGTCGAGCGCCAGATGGATCATCAACGTCCCCGGCGCGTGGCGGAATTTTTTCACGGCCGTGTCGAAGCCGGTGTCGCCCGATCCGTTAGGCAACAGTTTCCCGGTCAGCGCCTTGGGCGCGACACCGGCGATGACGGCCTTGGTGGCTGTGTGGGTCTCGCCGGAAGCGAGCCGCACGCCGGTCGCTTTGCCGGCCGAAACCGTGATCTCGGCGACATCAGCCCCGGTGACGATCTTGCCGTCGGCGGCCGTGAGCATGCCCGACAGAGCGCGGATGATGGTGTCGGCGCCGCCTCTGCCGAGCACCATACCGAAGCACTGGTTGGCCATGGATTCGAGGTAAGGGAACACCGCGCCGCCGGCGATATCGGGGGCGAAGTCGAGATGCATGCCCCAGGTGGCGAGCGTCGCCCTGACATGCGGTGACTGGAAAGTCTCCTCGAGCCAGGCGCGGGGTGACGAAAGCAGCAACCGACCAGTATCGAGCGCGCCGGCAAAACCCTTCTTGCGCCAGAGGTTCCAGGCGGTGCCGGCGAGCGCACGGCCGCTCATCGGCGAGCCCAGCAGCCGGAACAGATGCTCGGCCTCCGCCGGGAATGCCGCAACCAGACGGCGCCATGTCTGTGCGTCGGTGTCTGAAAAAGCGGCCATGCTCGAGGCGGTCTTTTCCAGGTCGCTGCTGACGCCGAACCAGCGACCGTCGGGGAAGGCGCTGGCAAAACAGTCGGCCATCGGCACGAATTCCAGCCCGTGGGTTTTCAATTCATTTGCATATTTCTTGTGAAAGGCCGAGCCGGCGAACAGGCTGAGATTCATCGCGCCGAAATCGTGCCGGAAGCCCGGAAGCGTCAATTCGCGCGTCTGGACGGCGCCGCCGATCGTTGCATTACGCTCGAAAACTGCCGTTTTCCAGCCTTTGAGCGCCAGATGCGCGGCGCATGCCAGACTGTTGTGGCCTGCCCCGACAAATATGGCGTCGAACTCGCTCACGCCCCGTCCCATTTCCTTTATGCTTAAAGATAATTGCAGATGCATATGTTTTCGTCTAGTAGGATATTAAGGGCCGCGAGAGCCTTCAGCACCATCGAGAAAGAGGGAACAGAGACCATGGACACACAACAACTTCTAGGCGAAGTCGCCGGCCAGCTGCTTTCAGGCGCCATCCAGGTGGTCGACCTGACGGCGCCGCTCGGGCCCAACACGCCACTGATCAAGCTGCCACCGGAACTGGCGGTCGACACGCCGAAGATCGAGATCCACGCCATCTCCGCCTATGACAAGAATGGCCCGTGGTGGGCCTGGAACTGGCTCAAGCTCGGCGAGCATTCGGGCACCCATTTCGACGCACCCAACCACTGGATCACCGGCAAGGATTATCCGGACGGCGCCACCGACACCATTCCGGCGCAGAACTTTGTCGGCCCGGTCAACGTCATCGACTGTTCGAAGCAAGCGGCAGCCGATCACGATTTCCTGCTCACCGTCGATCACATCAAGGCATGGGAAGCCGAACATGGCGCTATCAACCCCGGCGAGTGGGTGGTGATGCGCACCGACTGGTATAAGCGCAACGGCTCGGAAGCCGAGTTCCTCAACGCCAATGAGACCGGACCGCACACGCCTGGCCCGACCGCCGAAGCCATCCAGTATCTGATTAGCAAGGACATCAAGGGCTGGGGCAGCGAGACGATCGGCACGGATGCTGGCAAAGCAGGGGGAATGGAGCCGCCGTTCCCGGCGCATAGCCTGATGCACAAGGCTAACCGCTACGGCCTCGCCAGCCTTTGCAACCTCGACCGGCTGCCGCCGAAAGGCGCGATCCTGATCGCGGCGCCGCTCAAGATCGAGCACGGCACCGGCAGCCCGATCCGCGCGTTGGCGTTGGCGCCAAGGCAATAGGGTAGCTGCGGTCTTCGGGAGAAGATCATGTGCGGAAGTGGCACTGTGGTGACGGAGTGGGAGCGGCAGCCTTGCAAAGCTGCGGCTCTACGGCGCCGTAGAGCGCCAATCTCTGCAATTGAACTCCTGCCGGCTAGGAGCACGCATCGATGAGCGCTCCCGATCACATCGTCGTCGGCAGCGGCATCAACGCGCTGGTCTGCTCGGCGATGCTTGGCGGCAAGGGGGCGAAGGTGCTGGTGCTCGAGCGCAACGACCGCATCGGCGGCTGCATGCGCACCGAAGAAATCACCGCGCCCGGCTTCATCCACGACGTGATGGCGACGACCTTTGTCCTGTTCATCACCTCGCCGGCCTATGCGGCGCTGGGCAAGGATCTGGCGCGGCACGGCCTGGAGTTTTGCAACACCTCCACGCCGACCGGTGTGCTACGCCCGGACGGCAGCCATGCCGTCCTGCGCACCGATCGTATCGCCAATGTGGCGGCGATCAATGCGCTTGCCGCGGGCGACGGCGACCGGCACGCAAACGATGTCGGCGAGATCGAGCGCAACGCCGGTCTGCTGTTCGGACTGCTCGGTGGCAGCCTGTGGTCCCACCCGACGGCCAGGCTGCTGGCGGGTGAAGCCTGGCGGCGCGGCCCGCGTGGCCTTGCCGCCTTTCTCGGCAGCGCGCTGGTGCCGGCGCGCGGTTGGCTGGAAAGCACCTACCAGTCGGAAACCATGCGCGCGCTGTGGGCGCCCTGGGTGCTGCATGCCGGCCTCGGGCCTGAGGACGCGTTCTCCGGCCAGATCGCCAAGGTCATCGCCTTCGCGCTTGAGGCGGCCGGCGCGCCGATCGTCAAGGGCGGTGCCAGGAATCTGCTGGCCGCCTTCGAAGCCCTGATCAGGGAACGTGGCGGCGAAATCCGCACCGGCGCCGACGTCGCGGCTATTGTCCAAAGCGGAGGCCGCGCCGCCGGCGTGCGGCTGGCTTCGGGCGAAACGATCAACATGAACAAGAGCGTCATCTGCTCGGTCACGCCGACCCAGCTCTACCAGCGGCTGCTCGGCGACGCGGCGCCGAAAGCCGACGTCGAGGCAGCGCAAAAATACCGCTACGGCAAGGGCAATTTCCAGATCCACTATGCCTTGGACAAGCCGCCGGCATGGCGCGGCGAGGGCCTGGACAAGGTCGCGCTGCTGCATCTGACGCCGGGGCTCGACGGCGTCTCGAAGGCCTGCAACGAAGCCGTGCGCGGCATGCTGCCGGAGGTGCCGACCATGTGCGTCGGCCAGCCGCACGCGCTCGACCCATCGCGCTGCCCGGACGGCAAGGCGGTCCTGTGGCTGCAACTGCCCGAGGCCCCACGGCATATCAAGGGCGATGCCGCCGGCAAACTGCAAACACCGGCAGACGGTCGCTGGACCGAGGCGCTGCGCGAAGCCTATGCCGACCGTGCCGAAGCGATCCTCGCCAGCCATATCGATGGGTTCAAGGACAGCGTCATCGCACGCCGCGCCTGTTCGCCGGCCGACCTGGAAGCGATGAACATCAATCTGGTCGGCGGCGACCCCTATGGCGGTTCCTCGGCCATCGACCAGTCGTTTCTGTGGCGGCCGTTCAAGACGAGCCGCAATCACGCCACCGAGGTCAGGGGTCTCTACCACATCGGTGCCTCGACCCATCCGGGTGCTGGCTTGGGCGGCGGCTCCGGCTTTCTCCTGGCGGGGAGGCTGTGATGGAACAGAAGGTTGAAAAGCGCCAGCGCATCTCGACTTTGGGCCAGATCGGCCTGCAGCAATTCGCGCCCTATCTGATGAACCGCATCATGGGCCGCTACAACGCCACCTTGCGCGACAATTTCCGCAGGCAGGGCCTGACCATTCCGCAGGTGCGCACGCTGGCCGTGTTGTCGGTCACCGATGGCGTCACCGTCAACGATCTCTCGGTCTATACCGTCATCGAGCAGTCGACCTTGAGCCGGACGCTCGACACGCTGGAGGGGCAAGGGTTTGTGCGGCGCGAGCAGGGGGTCACCGACAGCCGTATCCGCCATGTGTTCCTGACCGACGATGGCCGCGCCGAGTTCGCGCGCGCCTGGCCGGCCATGCACGACGCTTTCGAGGCAATGTTCGACGATGTCGACGATGCCGAATACGCGGCGCTGATCGCGACATTGCAGAAGATGCTGAAGAACATTCGCAAGCACGACATCTGATCTTACGCGCCGCCATCGGGGCGGTAACGGAAGGAGCCCAAAATGGCCGAACGGTCTTTTGCCAAGGAAGTCGAAAAGCTCAGGCTCGGCGCCGGCGAGGAGTTTTCCGGCGAAGGCATTCTCGCCATCACCAAGGCGCTGCTGCAATGCGGCGTCGGCTATGTCGGCGGCTATCAGGGCGCGCCGATCAGCCATTTGATGGACGTGCTGGCCGACGCGCAGGATATCCTGGGCGAGCTCGGCGTGCATTTCGAGGCGAGCGCCTCGGAAGCGACCGCCACCGCCATGCTTGCGGCATCGGTGCATTATCCTATCCGCGGCGCGGCGACCTTCAAGTCGACGGTCGGCACCAATGTCGCCTCCGACGCGCTCGCCAATCTCGCTTCCGGCGGCGTCACCGGCGGTGCATTGATCATCGTCGGCGAGGATTACGGCGAAGGCTCCTCGATCATGCAGGAGCGCAGCCACGCCTTTGCCATGAAAAGCCAGGTCTGGCTGCTCGACCCGCGGCCGAACCTGCCGTCGATCGTCAAGGCGGTGGAGGACGGCTTCGAGCTGTCCGAGGTTTCCAACACGCCGGTCATGCTGCAGGTCCGCATCCGCTGCTGCCATGTCCACGGCCATTTCATCGCCAAGGACAACAAGAACCCGGCAATGACTGTGGCCGATGCGCTCGAGGCGCCGCGCCGCGACACCGGCCGCATCGTGCTGCCGCCCGCGTCCTTCCTGCACGAGAAGGAAAAGGTGCAGAAACGCTGGCCGGCGGCGGTGGATTTCATCCGCACCAACAAGATCAACGAATTCTTCGGCCCGGAGCACGGCGCAGTCGGCATCGTCATGCAGGGCGGCATGTACAATTCCGTCATCCGGGCGCTGCAGCGGCTCGGCCTCGCCGACACCTATGGCGATACCGACGTGCCGCTCTATGTGCTCAACGCCGTCTATCCCTTAGTCGATGACGAGTTCCTGTCCTTCTGCGAGGGTAAGGACGCCGTTCTCGTCGTCGAGGAAGGCCAGCCCAACTACATCGAACAGGCCTTTGCCGCGATGCTGCACAAGGCCGGCCGCGGCACCAAGCTCGTCGGCAAGGAACATCTGCCTATGGCCGGCGAATATACCGGCCAGGTGATGCTCGACGGCATCGGATCGTTCCTGCGTTCCACCATCCCGCATCTGCTGCCAAGCGAGGTCCGCGCGCCGAACAAGATCGGCGACGGGCTCGACACCGCCGACCTGATCAACGTCGTCCCGGGCCGGCCGCCCGGCTTCTGCGTCGGTTGCCCGGAGCGGCCGATCTTCGCCGCCACCAAGCTGGTCGAGCAGGAGCTGGGCAAGCACCACATCGCCTCCGACATTGGCTGCCATCTGTTCTCGATCATGCCGCCTTTCGAGCTAGGTGCCACTACCATGGGCTACGGGCTGGGGCCGGCCTCGGCTTCGGCGTTCAATTCGCCCGATGCCAAGCGCCGCTCGATCTCCTTCGTCGGCGACGGCGGCTTCTGGCACAACGGCCTGACCTCCTCGGTCGGCAATGCCGTGTTCAACAAGAACGACGGCGTCATCGTCATCGTCGACAATTTCTATTCGGCCGCGACCGGAGGGCAGGACATCCTGTCGTCCCGCGCCGGCAACAAGACCAAGTCGACCAAGCACCCGATCACCGAGGCGGTGAAGGGCATGGGCGTCAAATGGCTGCGCCACATCGACCGCACCTACGACGTAACCAAGATGCAAGACACGCTGCGCGAGGCGCTGACGACGGACGAGAAGGGCCCGAAAGTCATTGTCGCCTCGTCCGAATGCATGCTCAACCGGCAGCGCCGCGAAAAGCCGCTGGTCGACAAGGCGATCAAGGGCGGGACGCGCATAGTCAAGCCGAAATTCGGTGTCGACGAGGACATCTGCACCGGCGACCATGCCTGCATGCGGCTGTCCGGCTGTCCGTCGCTTTCGGTGAAGTCGCTCGACGATCCGCTGCGCGACGATCCGGTGGCGCATATCGACCAGAGCTGCGTCGGTTGCGGCAATTGCGGCGAGGTTGCCGATGCTGCGGTGCTGTGCCCGTCTTTCTACCGCGCCGATGTCGTGCACAATCCGAGCCGCTGGGACCGTTTCCTTGAAGCCGCGCGTCGCGCCACGATCAGTCTCTTGCAGCGGCGCCGTGAAAGCCGGCGCCTGATATTCGCCGATGCTTGACGCCGTTCCATCAACCCGTTCAAAGGCCGGCGCGCCGGACGACGAGCGCGTCATCAAGCTCGCCGTGCTGGCGGTCGGCGGCCAGGGCGGTGGCGTGCTGGCCGACTGGATCACCGACGTCGCCGAGCGCAACGGCTACGTCGCGCAATCGACCTCGGTCGCCGGCGTCGCCCAGCGCACCGGCGCCACCATCTATTATGTCGAAATGTGCCGCGACACCGGCCGCCTGCCGGTCTTCGCGCTGTCGCCGTCGCAGGGCGACGTCGACATCCTGATTGCCGCCGAACTGATGGAGGCCGGCCGCGCCATCATCCGCGGCTTCGTCACGCCCGAGCGCACCACGCTGATCGCCTCGTCGCACCGCATCGCCGCGGTCTCGGAGAAGATCGAGCCCGGCGACGGCCGCGCCTCGTCCTCCAAGGTGCATGCCACGGCGGAAGCCGCGGCCAAGCGCTTCATCGCCTTCGATATGGAGAAGATCGCCGCCGACAATGGCTCGATGATCTCGGCCAGCCTGCTCGGCGCGCTGGCCGGCTCCGACGCCTTGCCGTTTACACGCGAGAGCTACGAGCAGGCGATCGGCGCCGGCGGCCGTGGTGTCAAGGCCAGCCTCGCCGCCTTCGGCGCCGCCTACGATCGGGCGCGCGGCATCGCGAGTGCGCCTTCGGGCGACAAGACTGCAGGGCCGGCAGCCGCTGAAACCGGCTCGGGCGCAACGGCAAAGGTGAGCGGCCCGCAAAGTCTCTTGCGAGGCTGGCAGCAACTGGCCGCCCGGGTCGATGCTTTGCCGGCTCCTGTCGCCGACATGGCGCTTCGCGGCCTGAAAAAAGTGGTCGACTATCAGGACGTTGCTTATGGCGGCGAGTATCTCGATAGGCTCGACCGGGTCGTCGCTCTGGACGATGCCGAACACGCCTACGCGCTGTCGATCGCCGCCGCCAAGCATCTGGCCAACGCCATGTGCTACGACGACATGATCCGCGTCGCCGACCTGAAGACGCGCTCTAGCCGCGACCGACGCGTACGCCGTGAGGTTGGCGTCAAGGACGGCTCGGTCCTGCAGGTGACCGAATATTTCCATCCGCGCATCGAGGAATTCTGCGGCACGCTGCCGGCCGGGCTCGGCAGCTACATCGAGGCGCGGCCGAAGCTCGCCGCCTTCCTCGACCGCCGCATCAACCGCGGCCGCCATATCCGCACCGACAGTTTCGCCGGCTTTGCCGCTTTGTGGTTCATCGGCGGCCTGCGCCGCTGGCGCCGCCGCCTGCTGCGCCACAAGGTCGAGACCGCGCATCTCGAGCGCTGGTATGCGCTGGCGCTGGGCCAAGTCGGCCAGGACTACGCGCTTGGCACGGAGATCCTCAACTGCCGCCGGCTGATCAAGGGCTACAGCGACACCCACGCCCGCGCGCAGTCGAAATTCGACCGGGTGCTGTCGGCACTCGACCTGGTCAAGGGCCGCCCGGACGCCGCCGACTGGATCCGGCGCCTGCGCGAAGCCGCGCTGAAGGACGAGAAGGGCGACATGCTCGACGGCGCGCTGAAGACCGTGGCGTCGCTGGGTGATAGCGACGTTCCATCGAGTTGATCTGTGAAATGGTCCCGTTTAATTCATCGAGAATTTTGGTGCCGCTTAGGTGACTCGAACACCTGACCCCATCATTACGAATGATGTGCTCTACCAACTGAGCTAAAGCGGCCCGGGAAGCCGAGCTTCCAGGATGGGCTGCGTGATAGACGCAACCGGCCGCGAATTCAAGATGGCAGTCGCGATTTCAGGACGAGGCAATTCGTGCCGCCTCCGGCCGGGCGTAAGGGCAGCCGCCGCGCGGATCTACCATTGGCCGCGTGATGCCGCATCGGCACGCCGCGCGACCGCCACGTTGGCCGTGACCGGAAAATCAGCGAAAAATGTTGATTCCTTTACCGAAAACCGCCGAAATCGGTTTTGTACCCCTCGGCAAGGCAGAATGCGGCCGCTCGCTTGTTGATTGATTGGTCGCCTGCGGCTAACGATCATGACAAAGTGAGTGAAATTGCAGAGGGAATTCGCTTGGACGCGATCGAAAAAGCGATCCGCAATGCCTTCGAGAAAGGCAATGCCGACGACCGGGCGTTTCGCGAGCGGGTCTATCGATCGGCTTTCGCGGCACTCGACCGTGCCCTGCAGGCCAATCCAAACGTCACCGTGGAGGTCGCCATCAAGCGCCGCAAGGCGGTCCAGGCGAAGATCACCGAAATCGAATCGGAATTCCTGCCGGCGGTTGCCGACGTCGCCGCGCCGACCGACAGTTTGCAGGCAGCACCGGCGGTGGAGTCTCCGGCTGAAACTGAAACCGAAGCCGAGCCCGCGCCGTCGCCCGATGTCGTCGTTGACGGTCCGGCGCAGCCGCCCGAATCCGAAGCGCCCCGGTCGCGCGTCCTGCCGGTCGTCCCCGACATCATGCCCGACGCGCCTGTTCCCGAGGTGCCGGTGATCGACATGGGGGCCTCGGTTCCGACCGAAGCCGACGTCGAAACCGACGACGCGGAAGTGACGCCCGACCGCGACGACCGGCGGGCGAGACGGCGGCGCCTGCCCTTGACCGCGATCTTCTTCGGTGTGACGCTGCTCGCAGCCGCCGGCATCGGCCTTTATTTCGCCAACCAGACCGGCGTCTTCAAATCGGCGACCGAGCTCGACACAGCGCCACCGGAAGCGCCGCCAACGGTCGACGGCGAAGATTTCACGCCGGACGACACCGCTTCGCCGCCGAAGCAGGGCGAGCAGGACGAGGCGCGCGACTGGATCAACGTTTTTTCGCCGGGTGACCCGACGCAGGTCAATGCACCGTCGGACGCCAAGGCCGACGTCATCCAGGACGAAAGCGGTTCCTTCCTGCGCATCCGCTCGGGTGCATCCGGCTCGGGCATCAGCTTCGACGTCGGGCAAGGCGTGTTGGAAAAACTAGCCGGCAAGCATGCCACATTCGACATCATCGCGCGCTCCGAGGAGGGGCAGGAGACGCAGATTTCCGTCGATTGCAATTTCGGCGAACTCGGCGACTGCGGCCGCAAGCGCTATGCCGTCGGTCGCGAGCGCAATGAATATCTGTTCGACGTGCGCTTTCCCGACAAGCGTCCGGGTGCTGCCGGCACCATCGCCATCAATTCCGACTTCGACAAGCAGGGCAAGTCGGTCGACATCTACGAGATCCGCGTTTCAGTCGTTCCCTAAAGCACGTCGCGTTCGGACCGGCCTCATGCGACGCACTTTAGGTTCTTGTTTTGATGCATGTCGTTACCGCAAAACCGCTGCAAACTTTTTGCGCGACATGCATTAACTATCGAGCAGCGCCTGCAGCGTCTCGATGCGGTCGGCTTCGGCTGCCGGCTTGTCCCAACGCAACCGCGAAATGCGCGGAAAGCGCATGGCAACGCCGGATTTGTGCCGCGTCGAGCGGTTGAGCCCTTCGAAGGCTACCTCAAGCACCAGCCCGTTCCTGCGGTCGGCACGCACCGAGCGGACCGGGCCAAAGCGCTCGATCGTATTGTCGCGGACATATTTGTCGATCTGCCTCAGTTCCTCGTCGGTGAAGCCGAAATAGGCCTTTCCCACCGGCACCAGCTCCTCCGATCCTTCCGGCCCGGACCAGACGCCGAATGTGTAGTCGGAATAGAAGCTCGAACGCTTGCCGTGGCCGCGCTGGGCATACATCAGCACCGCGTCGACCGTGTGCGGATCGCGCTTCCATTTGAACCACGGGCCCTTCGGCCGCCCGGCCACATAGGGCGAATCCCAGCGCTTCAGCATGACGCCTTCGATGACCGGATGCAGCGGCTTGCGGCGCAATTCCTCGAGTGCCTGCCAGTTGGTGAATTCGACCAGCGGCGACAGATCGAAGCGGCCCGGATCGAGTGTCCTGACGAAGGCCTCGAGCCGGCCGCGCCGTTCGCGGAAGGGAAGTCCGCGCAAATCCTCGTCACCAATCTGCAGCGCATCGTAGCAGCGTATGAAGGCGGGGTATTGCTGCTGGATCTTGGGTGACACGCTCTTGCGGTTCAGCCGCTGCTGCAGGTCCGAGAACGTGCCCGTCGCCTGCCTGGGGTCACCGACCAGAAGCTCGCCGTCGAGGGCGCCTGAAAAATCCATCGCCTCCGCAAGATCCGGAAAAGCGCCGGAGACATCGTCACCGGTGCGCGAATAGAGCCGGCGAATGCCGCCTTCGCAAACCGCCTGGACGCGGATACCGTCCCATTTCCATTCGGCCGCGTAGTCGGCCGGGTCGAGCTTTTCGAGGTCGCCGTCGCCGACGGCATTCGACAGCATCACTGGCCTGAACAGCGCCAGTGCCGTTTTCCTGGGTTTTTCCGCTTTGCCCTCCAGCCAGGCGAACAGCCCGATATAGGGCGGCGTCAGCCCGTGCCAGAGTTCCTCGATCTCGGCGATATCGACCTTGCCGAAATCGGCCAGCGCCTGCTTGGCCAGCCGCGCCGAGACGCCGATGCGCAGGCCGCCGGTGACCAGCTTTATGATGGCGAAGCGCGCCGACGTGCTGGCGCTGTCGAGCAGCCGGGCCAGCACCTGCGGCCCGTCGGAGCGGCTCGCCGCCTGCAGCTTGGCCACCACCTCGGCCAGCGTCGGCGCGTGGTTCGCAATGTCGAGAGGCGATTGCGGCCAGACCAGCGACACGGTCTCGGCCAGGTCGCCGACATAGTCGTAGGAATAGCCGAACAGCACCGGATCCATGCGCTCGATCACCAGAGTGCGCAGCATTGCCGGCTTGACCGCGGCGATGGACAGATCGCCGGTGATGGCCGCCAGCGCCAGCCCGCGGTCCGGATCCTCGACGCTGCGGAAATAGTCGGTCAAAAGCGTCAGCTTGCCGTTGCGCGACGGCGTCAGCACCAGCCGGTCGAGAAGCTCGGCGAAGCGGTTCATCGGAGGAGCGACGCCAATGGGAAAGGCTTGCGTTCTGTCGCGCCCCCCTCTGTCCTGCCGGACATCTCCCCCTCAAGGAGGGAGATTTGCTGTCGCGACTGCTTTCGCCAATTTCCAACGTTGCAGGATGAGCGGCAAAACCAAAGCTGCCGATCTCCCCCCTTGAGGGGGAGATGTCCGGCAGGACAGAGGGGGGCGCCGCAGAGCGCCGTACCGGCGATTGCTGGATTCAAAAACACCATCAATCGCCCTCGTCCTCATAGCCGACGAGATGCAGCGGCCTGGCGGCGATGCCTTCGAGTTCGCACCAGCGCACCAGCGCCTCCTCGCGGCCATGCGTTACCCAGATTTCCTCGGCGCCGGTCTCCTTGATCGTCGCCGTCAGTTCGTCCCAGTCGGAGTGATCGGAGATGATCAGCGGCAGCTCGACGCCGCCCTGCTTGGCGCGCTGGCGGATGCGCATCCAGCCTGAGGCGAAGCACGACATCGGATCGGGAAAACGCCGCGCCCAGCGATCGGCGAAGGCGGATGGCGGGCCGACGACGATGGCGCCGGCAAAGTCGCTTTTTTGGCCGGTCTCGACGGTCGCCGGTTCCAATGTGCCGAGATCGATATTCTGGCTCTGGTAATACTCGCTGAGCTTGGCCAGCGCGCCGTGGATGTAGATCGGCTTTTCGTAGCCGGCATCGCGCAGCAGCCGCATGACGCGCTGCGCCTTGCCCAGCGCATAGGCGCCGACCAGATGCGTTCGCTCGGGAAACTGCTCGGTCGATTTCAGCAGCCGGGCGATCTCTTCGGTATCGGGCGGATGCCGAAACACCGGCAGACCGAACGTCGCCTCGGTGATGAAGACGTCACACTTGAGCGGCTCGAACGGCTCGCAGGTCGCGTCCTTCTGGCGTTTATAGTCGCCGGACGCGACGATGCACGTACCCTGATGCGCGACCTTGATCTGGGCCGAGCCAAGCACATGACCAGCCGGGTGAAAGCTGACGGCCACACCGCCAAGCGCAATCGTCTCGCCGAGCACGGCGGCTTGCGTCGTTCCGGCAAAACTGTCGCCGTAGCGCAGCCCCATGATGTCGAGCGTCTGCTGCGTCGCCATCACCGAGCGGTGGCCGGAGCGGGCATGGTCGGAATGGCCATGTGTGATCAGCGCCCGGTTGACCGGCCGCACCGGGTCGATGAAGAAATCGCCGGGCGGGCAATACAGCCCTTCCGGCCGGGGATGAAGCAGGTCGCTGGCGCGCATGGCCCCAAGATAGGCGCTAATTCCGGCGCGGGAAGCCTGTTGTATGTCACTGCTGACTCCAGCATAGAGCGCAAGCCGGCTGCAAACACCCGGCGGAACCCGATCGCATGAAACCGCTCCAGACCTCGTCCGGCGATTTGACCGCCGACCGCCGCGCCGACTATGCCGAAATGCTCTATGCATCCGGCGATCATGCGGCAGCGGCGGAATTGCTGCTCGGCGCGCTCGAACTGGCGCCGCAATGGCCAGCCGGCTGGTTCCGCCTCGGCGAGATGCAGGAAGCGGCGGGCGCGCGCGATCGTGCCGCGCAGGCCTGGACGACGGCACTGCGGCTCGACCCGGCGGACAGGCTCGGCGCGGTGCTCAAGCTGCAATTGATCGGCAGGGCAGCGGCGGCCCAGGCGCCGCCCAGCGCCTTTGTCGAGACGCTGTACGACCACTATGCCGGGAGTTTCGAGGCTGAACTGGTCGACAGGCTCGGCTATCGTCTGCCCGAATGCCTCGACCGCGCCATCCAGGCAGCACGGCCGGGCCGGTTTTCGCTGGCGCTCGATCTCGGCTGCGGCACCGGCCTCATGGGCCAGAAGCTGCGGCCGATCGCCGACCGGCTGGAGGGTTACGACATCTCGGCCGCCATGCTGAGGCAGGCGCGCGCCAAAGGCGTCTACGATCTGCTCGTCAAGACGGACCTGCAGGATTTTTGCTATTCTGGCCCGAAAGCCGATCTGGTGACGGCGGCCGATGTGTTCATCTATGTCGGCGCACTCGAAAAGGTGGTGAACAAGATTGCCGGAATGCTTGCCGGCGGCGGTCTGTTTGCGTTCTCCGTCGAGACGCTCCCGGGCGGAGAATCGTCTGACAGCGCCGGCTTCGCCCTGCTGCCGTCCCGCCGCTACGCGCATTCCCAAAGCTATGTAGAGCGGGTTCTGGACGCCGACGGCTTTTCAGTCCTGTCGCTGCAGGCAACGATCATCCGGCAGGATCGCCGCCAACCGGTCGAAGGGCTGGCCGTAGTGGCAAGCTTGCTTTCCGGCAGCGTAAAATCTGGCTAAGACTTCTGCCGCTGCGCATGAGAAGCCGCAGCTGCGAACGACAAGGAGCACGTTCATGCGCTGGAACATGACGGTCTTGGCATCTTGCCTGGCGATGGCCGGCTGCGTCGGCAATTCGATGTCCGAACGGCAGGACGAAAACGTCCAGTCCTCGCTGCAATATGACAAGGTGCCTTGCGATCAATTGCTGGCGCAACGAAACGGCCTGGCGCAGCA
This sequence comes from Mesorhizobium sp. M0522, assembly GCF_040321085.1. Taxonomy (NCBI): domain Bacteria; kingdom Pseudomonadati; phylum Pseudomonadota; class Alphaproteobacteria; order Hyphomicrobiales; family Phyllobacteriaceae; genus Mesorhizobium; species Mesorhizobium sp. M0522. Next base: position 44,668 of record NZ_JAMYQW010000031.1, on the reverse strand, counting down.
ATATCATCTGCCGGTGGACGCCAAGCCGTCCTTCTCCAACCCGGCGACGGGCTTTGGCCCGTTCACGCCGGATATGCGCTCGAAAGCCAAGCGCGATGCCGACCAGGCAAGCGGCAAGATCGACGCCATGAACCGGTCGATTGCCCGCCGCGAATGCGGCAAGCCGGCCAAGCAGAACAAGCTCGGCCTGACCTGACCGGATCCTAATCCGCCACCTTCCACTGCTCGCGCGAGGCGCTGGCGGGATAGACGCCGAGAATGCGCATTTCGCGCGAGAAAAAGCGCAACTCGTCGAGTGCCAGCTTCACCAGCGGATCGTCGGGATGGCCCTCTATGTCGGCGTAGAACAGCGTCGCCGTAAACGCGCCGAGCTGGTAGCTTTCCAGCTTGGTCATGTTGATGCCGTTGGTGGCAAACCCGCCCATCGCCTTGTAGAGCGCCGCCGGCACGTTGCGGACGCGGAAGATGAAGGTCGTCATCATCCTGGCGTCGGCCGAGGGGCGCTCGGCCCATTGCTTGTTCTTGGTCAGCACGACGAAGCGGGTGACGTTGCTGTCGGTGTCCTCGACATTCTCCTCGATGATGTCGAGTCCGTAGAGGGTCGAGGCCAGCGCCGGCGCCAGCGCGGCCATGGTGCGGTCCTTCATCGCGGCGACCATCTTGGCGGCGCCCGCGGTGTCGCCGGCAACCGTCGCCTTCCAGCCGTTCTTGCGGATGTATTTGCGGCATTGGCCGAGCGCGTGGATGTGGCTGTGCACGGTCCTGATCTCGTCGCGCCTGACGCCGCGCAGCACCATCAGCTGGAAGTGGATCGGCAGAAAGTATTCGCCGATGATGTGCAGCTTCGATTCCGGCAAGAGGTGATGAATGTCGGCGACGCGGCCGGCAATGGTGTTCTCGATCGGGATCATCGCCAGATCGGCCTTGCCGGTCTCGACGGCGTTGAAGGCGTCCTCGAAGGTCGGGCACGGCAACGGCTCCATCGACGGGAACATGTTGCGGCAGGCGGTGTCGGAATTGGCGCCCGGCTCGCCCTGGAAGGATATTTTGTTGGTCTTTTCAGGCATGCGCAGAGTCTCGGGAATTGGGGGAAGAATTTCTTAGTTGGAAAGGAGCGCCCTGGCGCGTTCGAGATCGTCCGGCGTATCGACGCCAAGCGGCACCGACTGGACGATCTCCGCATCGATGCGCATGCCGGCCTCCAGCGCCCGCAACTGCTCCAGCCGCTCGCGGCGCTCCAGCGGCGACGGCCTTAGCGCAACGAAGCGTTCGAGTGCGGCGCGGCGATAGGCATAGAGGCCGATGTGATGGTAGAGCGGGCCTTCGCCCCAAGGGGCGGTGGCGCGGGTGAAATAGAGCGCCCTGAGCCGCGTCGTCGAGAGTGGCGAGCCGACCAGCTTGACGACGTTCGGATTGGTCTTTTCCTCGTCGCGTACGATCTCGACGCAGAGCGTGGCGATGTCGACCGCTGCGTTCTCGAAAGGCTTCAGCGCGGCGCCGATAACAAGGGGGTCGATGGTCGGCAGATCGCCCTGCACATTGACGATGGTCTCGACGCTGTTGCCAGGGTCGAGAATGGTCAGCGCTTCGAAGATGCGGTCGGAACCGGTTTCGTGGTCCGCCCGCGTCATCACCGCCTCGAAACCATGCGCGCGCACCGCCTCCGCAACGCCTTGCGTATCGGTGGCGACGACGACCCGGCCGAGCCCGGCCTCGGCAGCGCGGCGGGCGACGTGGACGATCATTGGAGTGCCGGCAATGTCGGCGAGCGGCTTGCCCGGCAGGCGGGTCGAGGCCATGCGGGCCGGGATCAGGATGAGGGTGGACATGAGGCGGGCAGGGGCTCGAAAAAGAGGAGGACAAAAGTGGCAAAAGGTCTCACTGGCAGCGCCCTTATAGGTGTTGCAACGCCGGAGCAAAAGACCTAGTTTCCGCGCGATTTGACCGCCTCGCAGGGTGGTTCACGATACCGACGGACGGAGTGGACGGATCGGTCCGCCGGAAAGGGAGCCTGGGGCGTATGGATTCCAACGAAGTCAACAAGCTGCTCGCCGGTCTCCTCGGCACCGTGTTCATCGTCTTTTCCGTTGGCATCGTGTCCGACGCGCTGTTTGCCTCGCCGGCGCCGGAAAAGCCCGGCTTCGCCATCGAGGCGACCGAGCCCGCCGAAGGCGGCCCGGCCGCTCCCGCCGCGGCCGTGAAGCCGATTGCCGAGCTGCTGACCACTGCCAACGCCGAAGCGGGCGCCGCCATCTTCAAGAAATGCCAGGCTTGCCACTCCGGCGAAAAGGGTGGCCCCAACAAGGTCGGCCCCGATCTCTGGGACATCATCGACCGTCCGGTCGCCGAGCATGAGGGCTTTGCCTATTCGGCCGGCATGAAGGAGTTCTCCAAGGGCGGCAGCGAGAAGTGGACCTACGACAATCTAAACCACTTCATCACCTCGCCGAAGAAGTTCGTAAAGGGCACCGCGATGGGCTTCGCCGGTCTGCCGAAGGATGAGGACCGCGCCAACGTCATCGCCTATCTGCGCACGCTGTCGGACAATCCGAAGCCGCTGCCGGCGCCCGGCGCCTCGGCCGAAAATGAGGCCGCCAAGCCGCCCGAAGGTGCGGCCCCTGCCAAGCCGGCAGAAGGCGCGGCGCCAGCCGCTCCGGCGCCGGCTGCGCCCGCAAAATAACAAAACTGTATGGCATAATCCTTGAAAAAGCCGGGTTCAGCCCGGCTTTTTTCATGGCGGATCCGCTGCGAAATCGCCCTAAGTTGTTGATTTATATGGGGCGGAGTTTTTCGCCCTCTTCCGAGATTGGCCGATTAGGGACCGATTTATACACCGACCAATATTCCGGTTTTGTTCTTATGCGCAATCGTGTATATTGATACTCGAACTCGGAGAGCATCAGAACGGAGCCGGCGCGAAGCTTTCAACCGCCAATCGCGAGGCCAACCACAGTCAGAAGCTCGACGAGCAATCCCCGCCATCAAACGCGGGTGAGGAAGAGAGATAGACCGCATCAAACGCGGTTTGAGTAAGCACCGCAGCAGCAGCAGCAGAAGCAAAAGCGGAAGGAATTTCATCGCACGATCGATCTGTGCCCAGTTTAACAGCTGGAGCGCGCCCGGCTCTCATATGGAGCCAGCCCGATGGACGTCATTGTCCTGTATGGGAAGGGGATCAGAATCCGGGTCAGTGCCCGGTTCGTCCTAACGGTCGTCACTCTCCTGATGACCTCGCTGTAACGTCGAAGGCCGCCCTCAAAAGCGGCCTTCTTCGTTTGCAGGGAGGGCCGTAGGCGTGTGCGAGGTCGCGGCTAGCGTATCGGGTGCGGAGCAGCCCCCGCGCGCGTCCTAGGCAGGCGGGGGCTGAGGAGAGTTACGAAGGAGAGGCTAGGCGGCTTCGGCTTCTAGTTCCGCTTCGTCAACACTCACCTCGCCGTCGAATTTAGAGCTCAATATGCCGTAAGCAGTGCTGGTTGGGGAATAGCTGGCGTCGTCCCACTCCAAGCCGATCCGGTAAGAGATGCCAGCGTAGAAGGCGACGAGCTGGGAGACGTGCCAAAGGTCATTGTTCGATACGGTGTCTATCAGCCCTTCGTCACGCGCCTTTAAATAGGCAGGCCCAATTGTCTCGATGCGCGCTATGGCATCGTTGATCGCTGTGCGGCCCTTCTTGGACTTTGCAGCCGCGATGACGGCTCCGGCAACTCCCCGCCACCCGGACGCCGGCCGTGTCTTGTCGCAGTCGACGATAGCGTAGCGGACGGTGGTGTGGTTCTAGTGGTTGGAGTTCCATCCGTTTACGAGCTCCACCTTGGCGCGGACCCATTCATTTCTATAAGGTTGCATTTCTTCACTCCGTGATGTCGCTCCGCCAATCGGGAGCAACACCCATTCTGCACACGGCATGACGATAATCCGGGACGAAATGTGACCTTGATTCTGGTAGGGCATTCTCGCCAGCCTTTCGGTGCGCCGGTCGGCCGCGCTTGTCCTGCAGACCTGGGCCTGATGGCGATCTTCGTCTAGTGCGGACTGGCTCTGACATTCCGCCCACGCCGAGTCGGTCACCGATATGGTCGTCCACTGCAGCGACCGCGGCAAGGAATCACATTCACCGCGCCACAGCGACAGCTTCGAGCATAGTAAATAGCGGCGACTCAGGTGCAGACCGCCCGATCAAGCGCCATCATAGCTGCGATCCATTAGGGTCTTTGCCTTCTCGAATGTCGCCGTATCAGTCACAATGATTTCGAGATCGCCGGTTCCGAAGTGACCGATGTTGCGGACATCGCGCGTAAACCCAGGCTCAAGCTTTATGCTGCCGGGGTCGACCTTGGCGAAAACCTTGATGTGCCTAATCTGGGGCTTCACCTCGACACAGGCGAAGTTCTTTAGGCGCCGAAAGGCGACATAATTGTCCAACGTCTTGATTTGTACATCGTCGCCGAGCGCAAGCAGATACGCTTTGATCGCCTCGTAGAGGTCGAGAAGGCCTTGATCAGCGTCCGCGAGATATTGTGTAACCGTCTTCTGTCGGGAACGAGGACGCTGCAACAGCGGCTCGCTACCGATTTCGCCGTCGTTTAGAATCTCTCTGGTGGAGCGCTCCGAAGCGGAGGTCAGAAGTTCGAACAACAAAAGCTCTTCGCCGAAGCGGCGATAGCGCACGAGTTCGATATTGCGGTTCATCTGATTGACGGCATGGGCGTCGTATTTGGTGAAGTCTCCGGCGATGCAGATCAGCCTAGGGGTACCCCAGTCGACCACTTTCGCCTGATCTGCACCGTAGCGTTCCATCACCAGCCATTCGAAATCGCGCCGATGATCCATTAGCCAGTCGAGGTAAAACAAGCCCTGGTTGATTATGTTTTCGTTGCTGGCCCGCTTGTATTCGATGATTACGGGCGAGCCATTCTCGTCGATGCCGAGCGAGTCCATACGCCCGCCGTTCGTTGTCGAAAACTCAGTGGCCAGGAAGCGGACGCCGAGAAACGCTTCCATATTGCGTTCAATAAGGGTCTGGAGCGACCTTTCAAGCGTGACAGCGCTGCCACGGAGTTCGGCTACGGCACTACTGTCGGTGCGGAAAAGCTTTATGTCGCTCACTCTTCGGCTCCCCAATTTCGAGCGACTTCTTGAAGGAAATCGATGAGACGGTCGGCCTCCGGTCCGCGGCCGATTCGATACTTCGGCACCGGTCGGACCAGCTGTGCCTTAGATTGCCTATCCCTCATGCGAACTCTTCTGGTTGGGCACAAAGTTCGGCACCGCCCGGCAACAACCAAAGTTGGGCTCGTGCCGCCTTCGAAAACCGTGAGCTCGGCATGGTTTTCTCTTTGATAGATTTCTTTAGCTTATGCACTGGCAACATGTCGCCTGCGACGGGGTGCGCCGTGCCCACAGCAAGCAGCTCGAGAAGGGTGTCGTATAGGTCGGCGACCTCGCGCATGACGCGTTTGCGCGCGGCGATCAGATTGGGTAGGTCGAGTCCGTACAACTGGGCAGTCCGCTCAACGCGAGCCAGAGACGTCTTGCCGACACAAAGCGTGCTCGGTGAGATATGACCGACTTTGTTTTTTACGTCGATCGCTAGCAAATCGGCGTCGTCTCGACTTATGGGATCGAGCAAAAGCGGTCTTTCGTCGCCAATACAGCGATCACTCCAAGTTGCTGTAGGACTCCCTTCTACAAGTGGAAACCAACTCCCTTTCCCAAAAACCTCGTCTGTTTCTTCATGGGAGCTTAGGCGGTTTGATCGTCCGGCTGCATACCGAAAGTTATTCCAGGAGAAAGCTAGCCAAGGGTAACCGCCATCGGTATTTTTGTAATCACGTATTGCCTCTAGCTTTGGGCGGAAATGATCGACATCGAAAAACGATTGCGGATCATCGCTTTCTGAATACCAGCACTTTCCGTGGGACATTTTACGCAAGTATTTTGCGAAGCTTCGCCAGATATGCGATTTCTTTTTTATGAATTCCGCGCGTTGATCCTCAGGCAACCCTTCGAGCGTTGCCTTAGCACGCGCAGCTACCCTTAATATTTTTTCCGGGATGAGACTGGAGTCGATTCTAACGTAGATCAATGTTTGCTCTTGTCACTTGTAAGTTCTGTAATAAGGTTTCGCATTGCCCGTGCGCGGAGGTCTGCCTGTTCGGGTGTCATGGGAGGGCGATTTGCATATTTCACGTCGCTCCAAGCACGTAAAAAATCCTGATAGAGTGGCTCTCTGTCTTCCAGCATGAAACCCAGCCGATTTAGCTTGTCGGTGATCTGCAACAGGTTAGCGTCCTGTGCTTCAGTTCTTTTGTCGATCCGCGCCAATACATTACGCTGATCAACGAGCTCTTGAGTTCCCGTATCGAGAGTGGTGGGCAGCCCAAATATTTCGGTCAATGTGGCGGTAAATCCCATACCGCGAGGGTCCACATAAGGCTCTGCGGAGGTGGTCTTGCCTTCGTCGTCGCGGCTGAGGATACGAACCTGCCGCTTTTCTAGAGCCGCGATGGTGAGGGGGTTGTGGGAAGTTAGCACGATGTGCAAATTCTGCGCATCAGACGCGAGACCTGCCCATTCGCTTATAAGATCGAGGTACGTGTGCTGCCAAATGGGATTCAAATGAGTATCCGGCTCATCTAGCAAAAAGAGCGCGTCCCTTCCGCGACAAATCCGGATTAACCCGAGCACCATGAGAAGCTGGCGTTCGCCCTCGGAAAGATCACTGAAACCGACGTCGCCGGATTTGTCGTCACCGCGGGATACCCACACTTCAAAACGGCGGATCAGATCCGAGATGTCCACTGCTTCAAGTGCAGTAAAGAGCTCGCGATCATCGTAGGGCTCAGCCAAATTAATGAGTGCGTGGCCATCGCGAATGAAGCAGGCATACTGGGATTCTTTGCGCGCGTTCTTTCGGTAGTCGTCGATCTCATCGGCTTGAAACGCAATAGGTAGGAAAGAATTTTCCTTCAGACTTCGGACAAACTTACCTGCCGGGCCCAACGCGCCCCATAGTGCTTCTGCTTGCTTTTCAAGCGTCGAAAAGCTGCGGCGCCCACGGCCTTCCTTCGAAGGATCGAACCAAGATGGTTGTTTCAAAACCGCAAGCGCAGAGTGGAAACCTGTGATACCAAGCTTATCCTGAAGAAAGTCGGCAACATCGACGTGCTGCAGTTCTGTTTTCGCCTGCAATGCCAATAACGCAAAAGACCCATGGATTGTTCGACAATAAAACATACGCCGCTCTCTTTCTGCCAGCGTACAAGCGTCCAATTCATCTTCTCTCTTGATTTTGTCGTAATACCTCTTCTGGTGATCATCGAAAATCGCTTCAAGACGTCTACTGGTACCTGAGTAGTAACCAAACACTAGAGCCGGAAAGTAGTTATCCTTGCCAGTTTCGAATTCCTTGCGACTAAGCGTGGTGGCGTCACTCCAATCGGAGGTTTTGTCTACAGTGAAAATGCTGGCGCGTCCTTGCCGGTTGCTCAACCGAATTTTTCGCCCGTTGAGCCAATAATCGACTTCGTAGGTGAACCGGGTTTTCCGGTTGAGATCGACATCGTGGAAGACTGTCGCTATCGCCTCGATGAGGTTCGACTTGCCGGAACCGTTCTGGCCGATAATCACAGCTGTCAGCTGCTCCTCGTCGAAGTCGATTTCGAACCCTTTGAGGTTCTTAAACCCGTCTATGTAAACGCGGTCGAGGCGCATCAGGCTGCCTTCAGCCTTCCGTCGATTTCAAGAATGTGCCCGGCTTGGATTTCCCATGCGAGCTGTTTGTAGAAATCGGCGATCTCCAAACTGGATTTCTTAAACAGGGCTCGGGCAATCGCTTCCGCGCTGCGCGGTGCATCGTTTTCATGCCCAAGCTCAGCCGACAGGTCGATGTCCTCGAGAAGGGTTTCCATGCGCAGCAACCCAGCCAAATAGGGCTGGTGCCAAACGTCGTCATCAGCGCGGTTCTTCGGCATCGGCTCGGTCCTTGGTTTGCGGCTTCGGAATGGTTTCTTGGCAGGGGGCAATGCTTCCTTGCTTGCCTCAATGCGCATTCGCTTGCCTCCAGAGCGTTCCGCATTGATGCGTTTCAGCAACACGCTCGCCGGCTCGTCATTAGGGTCTTGGGGTACTAACTCGCCGCGAAAGGCCTTGGTGAGAATTTGCTGCTCGATACTCTCAAGTGCTCCAGCAGCCAGGCCGATCTCCCTTCTGACTGTGTTCACGCGCTTAAGGCTCTGCTCCAGCAGCCGAACGATTGCTCGCTGCTCTCTGATCGATGGCAGAACAAACTCGAACGCACGCAACTTCTTCGCATTAATGTTGGATTGGCTTACGCCGTCGCTTTTCACTTTCCACGAATAGTTCCTGCCTTGTGGGCTGTTTAGGCAATAGGTGAGATAGCGTGGGTCTAGCTCTTTCGAGCAACGGATGCGGATTAGGTAGCCAGCATATATCGCTTGCCGAGAACCATCATAGTACGCGGACTTTCCAACAAGCTCGGGACTGTTCGTTCGATTGAAGAGCACGTCCCCTTCTACGAGGGCATATTTGTTGATCTCAGGCGCATTGGACGTATAGACCAGATCAGACCAATCGAGTGTACCATTCTTTATGTTTCCCATACGCAATACGGGTATGTCACCACTTCGCCCGGACTTAGCAGCAGTTCCGTAAGAAGTATCTCGAACGAAATCGTCCAGTCGCACTCTTTGTGGTTCAGGTAATTTTCCGGCCCGACGCCAGGTCGCAGTGATTTCACCTGAGACTGCTGCGTAAAGCGTTTGTTCGTGCACTTTTTCCAGAAGCACCTGACACCGGTTCAATTCCCCCCGGGAACTGGTGATGCGCGCTAGCAAACCGTCCGCCTTAGCAGCGATGCGTCTTTGCTCAGCCAACGGAGGGAGAGGTATCTCGCTTGCCAGGAGATCCTTGTCGGTAATGGCAGGGTAGAGTGTTCCATCTTGCTTGCGGCTCATTCGTGCGATGAAGTCGTCGCTGCGAACATAGTGGAACAGGTATCGAGGATCGATACCGCCGTTCGTTCGAAGAACTGCGATGCCTGTAGATGTAATTTCACCATCGAGCGCCTCGTCGACCATAGCGATATTTTTGAGATAAGTCCTTACGGTCGAGAAAAGCACGTCACCAGAGCGGATCAATCGTCGCGCACGGGAGGGAGCCTCGCCCACGGAAACTGTTTTCGGTTCGACAATTAGGTTTGATTTATTATCGATCGAACCTATGTCGACGTATCGGAAGGTAGAGCGGCTTAGTTCTAGGGGGTGCATAGTTTGAACGGGCTCAACTACTTCCCCCAAATTGGTTTCCACCCATCCCCTCGGCAGCTCTGCCATTAGGACGCCTCCTCGCCTGCCAGCTCGTCCTGCAGCGCCTGAATCTCGACCATAGCGTTTCCGAGATGACCCACGATCTTTGCCGCGATGTCGACTGGCTCGGTCAGCATATCCTCGTCCACATCTTCGGCGTCGGTTAGCCATTTGATGTCGAGATTGTCGCCGCGCACAACGATCTCGTCACGATTAAATTTGCAGAATCGGCCTTCCGGTCCTTCGTCCTTGCGCTTTGCCCCCCCATTTGGATCGTCGCCATAGGCTTTGATGAAGCTCTGGAGATGAGCCGCCGAGAACTGCGTTGTCTTACCGAACTGAGGCATTCGCGCGCGCAGGTCATAAATCCAGACCGCCTTGGTCTCGTCTTCCTTAAGCCGAGCGATGTCTTTCGTACCCCGCTGGAGAAAGACGACATTGGTCTTGACGCCTTGCGCGTAAAAAATTCCGGTCGGCAAGCGCAGAATCGTGTGTACATTGCATTCGCGCATCATCTTCTGCCTCAGCTGCTTTCCTCGTCCATCTTCGAACAGCACATTGTCAGGCAGCACCATGGCCGCTCGACCGCCCGGCTGGAGATTACGGATACAATGCTCGACAAACGGCAGTTGATACGACGATACGGTCTTGGTGACCGAAAGGTCGTCGCGTGTTGGCTTGCCGCCCGATGGCCCAAATGGCGGATTGGTGAGGATTACCTTCGCGGCCTCCATGTCCGCGCCTTTGGGTGACAGTGTATCGCCAAGGTCGACATGGGCCGGATCGATGCCGTGTAGGTAGAGATTCATCAAGAGTAGACGATAAGTGCCAGCGACATTCTCCATGCCATGAAAGGCTTGTGTAGCCTGGAAATATTGGGCCTTCTGCACTAGATCGAAATAATCGTCCGTTCGAGCTTTCATGTACCGGTCAGCAGCGATTAAGAATCCACCCGTCCCGGCCGCCGGGTCTTGGATGATCTCGCCCGGTTGCGGCTTCATCAACTCGACGATGGCATCGATCAGGACGCGGGGCGTGAAGTACTGCCCGGCACCGCGCTTGGTCTCTTCCGCGTTCTTTTGGAGCAAGCCCTCGTAGAGGTCGCCAAACTGGTCGCGTTCAGTCGAGAACCAGTGGAGCTTGTCGATCTCGTGGACCAACTCACTCAGATTTGCCGGTTCGCGGAGGAAGGTTGATGAATTGGAGAAGATCGCTTGCACGGTACGCGGTAGCGCCTGTGCCTTTTCGTATTCCTTCCTGGCCTTCTCCCCCTCCGATGATTCAACCTCTGCATTTGGGGGCAATACCAGCTTGCCATTGCTCGACACACGAGAGCGCGGATTTCCGAGCGCAGTGAGCATCTCGCGGTAAAGCTGGAGTTGCTCCATGCCACTGGCTCTTAACAGGTCTTCCCAGCGCATTCCCTTGGGAATATTGACGAGCTTCCGGTCATTTTTCGCCTCTTCCTCCTTACCTAGCTCTTTCATCATTTTGAGAAAAAGCAGGTATGTGAGCTCGGTCACATATTGCTGGTAGGTAATGCCATCCTTTCGCAGGATCGTGCATAAGCGCCAAAGCTTGCCGACGATGTCATTCGCGTTCATTTTCCGTTCCCTCAGCAACCGCTTCATGCAGCCGGTGTCGACCAAATGGCTTCGTTGATTTGGCGAAGTGCCGATTCAAGCTCTTCGCCGAACTCTCTTTGAATCTGAACGAAGCCGCCCTGTCCAGCAAATGCTCCCTCGTTGAGCGTATCGACATCAGCGACAGGCGTTTCCTTCAGCGCCCGGCCAATACGCTTCAGCCAACGCTTCTGTGACGCGTTCCAAGGCCGAGAGCCTTCGATCCTGCGCAGGGCATTTTCCACGCGTGTTTCGTAAGGGACTAGAGGGTCGCCGAGCGCAGCTTGGCGCACATAGCCAATGATATGCGCGGCAATGTCAGAATTGCGCGCGCGGCCGTATGCGGTGCGGAGACTCGTTTCGGAGTATCCATTGTCATCGAGAAGCGTAGCCAGATCGCGGAGTTCCTTGCGCGTCAGGTCACGCGGTTTTTGGGTCACGGCCACAATTGCCGGGACGGTGTTCATGTTCTGCCTGATGAACCGCTCGAACCCGTCGATGTAATCTTCCGGTGTGGCATTGTTCCCAAAATAGTCGTCAACGCTGATCAGTTCATCGCGGTGCTCGGAAATCATGATCCCGCCCGGTCGACCCGAGCTTGCAGGTCTTGCATCAAGAACTTGCGAGACGCTCGGATGCGCCGCGAACCACGCCTTCATTTCCTCTGGAGTCATGTTGTTGAGTTTGTCGGCAAGACCGGTGGCTGGAAGCTTTGCCACGGATTGCACCAGCGCCGCCTGACCCTTATCGAGGTGGCGGGCTTTTGCCCTGACAATGACGATGATCTGGTCAGCAATCCACCTTTGGTCATCTGGGGAAGAAGCGCTTCGTAGATCTTCGATGAGTTCGCTTAGGGGAACTTTCGGCTGGGTCACGATCGGCCGCATGTCCGACAGTTCCTGAAGATGCGCGTATAGATCGACCGCATCGAAAATCCGGAAATGCTCTTTGCCGATATCGCGGCACAAGCGGGTCGCACGGCCGATCATCTGGTCATAGAGAATGCGGCTGTTCACGCGCCTGAGGAAAACCAAATTGCAGATTTTGGGAATGTCGACCCCAGTGGTCAGCAGATCAACGGTGACCACATATTTGGGGAGGGCGTCATTGCGGAACCGGAGAATCTTGTCTTGGGTATTGTCGACAGAGCCGGTGATTTTCATCACCATGTCATTCGGTATCGCCCCGTGCTCGGCTTGCAACGCTTGCTTGAGGAGTCGTACCACAGTGTCCGCATGGTCATCCCGGGCCGCGAAGATCAGTGTCTTACCCGGATGGTCGATATCAATTTCCGAGGCTAGGGCCTCGCAAACAACGCGGTTGAATGACTCCGAGTAGACTCGTTTGTTGAATTGCTCGACCTCGAACTCGACCATGTCTGGCAAGGCAAACAGGTCGATCTGTCCGCTTTTCGGATCAATGATCTCCACCTCTTCGCCGCCTTCGAACCGTATGCCTGCTTCGGAAAGAGCAGTTGTTATCCGTTTGGGCGGAAGGTGATCGACTAACCAGCCGTCAATCACCGCTCGTCGATAGGAATAGCTGAAAACCGGGCGACCAAAGATTTCCGTTGTATGGATTGCTGGCGTAGCGGTGAGCCCGATCTTGAACGCGTCGAAGTACTCGAGAACCTGACGGTATTTCGAGAGATAATCGGCAATGTTTCGAAAACTGCTTGCGGTCTCGATCAACTCGGCGTCAAGCGTGTAGCCTCGGTGCGCCTCATCAACGATGATGCAATCATACATGCCAGGAGTTGGCCGCTTTTCTGGATCATCCTCATTCAGAATTCGTGCGACCAAGGACTGCACGGTTGCAACGTGCACTTGATCCTCTTTGTCGGGCAGCCGCTTTTGTAACCCGGCGACTTTGTAAATTTGCGAGAAATTGAGGAATCCTTCGATTTCAGTGGTGTTCAACGCATCGGTTGTCTGTTCGCCCAAAGCCGTCCGGTCCACCAAGAACAGTATGCGTCGGAACCGTTTCTGTTTGAGCAGTCGGTACATCAGGCCGATGCATGTACGCGTCTTGCCAGTCCCGGTAGCCATGGCGATGAGGATCTGCTGTTGGCCATTTTGTATCGCTTCTTCGACAGCGCTTATTGCGGCTTGTTGATACCGACGCAGCGCCGCAAAGCCGATTGTGTCTTCGGCCAACTCGTATGCTGTCGGTTGATGATTTTGCTCCAGCTTCGAGGCTAAATCCTGTGGAGAAAACCATTGAGGAAGCGCAATCGGATGGTTGGTCTCCCGACGTCCGTCCCAAAACCATATCCCGGATTTGTTCGCGAATTGCCGGATGTATGGCCTGCCGTTGGTCGCCAACGCAAAGGGAACTTGAAACGGCTTTTCCAGTCCATGCTGCCATGGCGACTCTGGGTCTACGCATTCTCGATCTAAAATGACATCTTGAGCATAACGCTTCGCTTGTTCGAGAACGGCTGGCACATCCCTAGCGATGCGCTTTGCTTCAACAACAGCCACGCATCTGAGACCGACGAATAGGGCATAATCGACAGGCCCCGAGCTCGTCGGCCATTCGGCAATCGCCCTATTTTTTCCTGGCGCAGGTCGTGAACCCGCAGCGTGTCGGATCAGTCGGCTGTCGACTTCCCAGCCTGCTTCCGACAACTTCACGTCAACTAGCGCGCGGGTCGCACCCTCATCGAGTTCGATTGCATCACCCGCATTGTGGGCGGCGGTGACGAAGGACAAGGTTGTTTGAACTGGCGCCGCTTCCGCTTCCTCCTGCAGTTTGCGCAATTGTTTATTGAGAACCGACTGCTGCCTCTCCTGTTCGGCGGCCAGTTCCTGCCATATCCTGCTCTCTTCCGTCGCTTGCTTCGCGATCTCAGAGACAGCCTGAAGCGCCTTCTTGTGCTCTTCGCTGTTTTCGGCGTGCTGGCGCGCCTCTGCTTCTGCGTTGATCACTGCGTCACGCAATCGCTGCAGCTCGACTTGCACTGATTTTTCGTCATTCTTGGGGGACTGTGGCGGTACGAACGGCCCCGGCTTAAAGCGTGGGTCGCCGCCGAATGTCCTGTGGAACCAAATGGCTAATGCGCGGGCAAGCTTTAAGTTTGACAGCGCTTCGCTGTGACTGCCAGTGAATTCGTGGACGGCAGTGTTCCCCTGCTTTCTGATGGCGTGGATGATCTCCAACACCTCTTGAGGGATCACACGATCAGTTCGCAATCGCCGCAGCAGTTCTGAGAATGCTTCTCTATCGCCCAACGCATAGTTTGCCGTTCTAGCGGCAGTTTCTTTGGTGATGAGTTCCGCGAACTGTCGCGACTTGATCAACGAGGTGTTTGGGTCTTCGGCGAAAAAGCGTTCGGCGAAATATCCGAGCTGTACCAGCTGCTCGTGATAAACTTCTAAGAACTCAAAGTTTGCCGATCGCATATATGTTAGCACCACTACTTGGCTGGAGAGCGTTCCGCATTCGCTGGACACTATCGAAAGCGGGACGCCTTTAATACCACCGAAAGCGCGACGAGCGGCGACCGTGCTCTCTCGCCTATGCAAAGCCAGCCCATAAGGAAAGCGCTGAGATTTCTTTCAGCGCCTCCCTGTAAGTTCAGATCAAGACCTTGAGATAGCAGCAACGCCGAGAAGGCAAGCCGCCAAGTTAATCTAGACGCTGATGATCACAGTGGTGCGTTTCCACATCTGTGGACGCCCTTTCTGGACCACGCCGGCGCAGCCCATTAGGGGTTGCGTGAAGCGCACCATCGACGGACTTACCCGGCCTTCATGGCAGCATCGGACCAGTTTCCGGGTTTCGAACCGCTTCCACTAGACCCCGTTCGAACCTGAGGTGCTCCGCTCATCGAGGGCGCTGCCTTCGACCTTCGCATGCCCAAGCACGCGCCTCAGGGTGTTCCCAGCTGAAGTGACCGCTTTCCGAAGGCGGGGCCAACCAGGGCCAGAGGTGATGTTGAATCTAGTGATGGGAATGATCCCTTGCAATCCTCAAACAAAGGAAGGGCGCTGAGTACAGGCTGGGTACATCCCGCCCCTAGCGGACAACGGCGAGGCCTTTACCGCCTTGACTCGTCGGAGACACGCCACGTTCAATCCACGCTACCGCGCGCCCGCGCGCCCGCGCGCGAGCTTATCGTTCCCCTCCCGTTATCATTCAAGGCCGGGACCGGTGTCAAAAGCGGTGTCTAAGACCTGCGCCAACAGGAACTAAGTCACGACAAGCCATTGATTTAAAACAGAAAGTCGATTCGAAAACTACCGGTTCCTAACCGGTTAGCCGCGCGGAAATCGCCACCGAGCGGCCGGCGCAGCCAAATTTTGGGGCGCTGGTGCTCCTTTGGGACTCAGTTTCCAGAGTAAGCGCTGTCCCGGCGGCACCTTTCGCGCGTGGATGTAAGGGGCGATGTTCGAGGCCTTTGAGGGCTTCGGCATGACGATTCAGAGTTTACGCTTAAGTCCAAGGACGAGGAGCCGATCCGTCGGCTGGAGATCTTCACTGGTTCGGGTCGGCGGCGTGAGTGGCCGCCGGAGGAAACGCCGGGATAGTGGCGGAGAGCTACGAGGCGGGCGAGACGGTTTGTGCTGTGGCACGCCGGTATGGACTTTCCCCGCAGCAATTATTCACCTGGCGTCGGGCTGCTCGCCGGCCGATGGGGGAGCCAGCGATATCGGAATCCATGTTCGTGCCGGCGGTGGTGACGGCAGCGCCTCCGAAGCCTGCGGCGAAGCATCGGCCACAGCCAAGGAAGCGGGAGCCGGCTCGAGACGCGGGTGTGATCGAGCTCGAGATCGACGGCATCGCAATGCGGGTGGGTCGTGGGGCGGATTCGAAGACGGTTGCAGCGGTGATCCGTGCGCTGAGGGCATCCGACCACAGTGCCTGTTTGCTGATCGACACTCTTAAAACGTTGAACATCGACGTTGTGGACCGAGTGTCTGCCTGTGATCGATGCGAGCCAATGTTGATCGGAAAAGTAGTTCCCGAAACTTCCCTGCCGTCTTATTCGTCGTCAGTCAGATCGAATGAACATGAACGTTTTCAATCTCGCCCATCGACTTCCAATATCTAGTCCCGTTGCCGTCCAGGCATCCGATTGCTAGTGGCTGTTGGCCGTTGAATAAAGGCCTGTGAAAATTCCTCCCAACGATCGACCGGCACACACGATTGAACATATCTGCGAACCGCTCCAACTCAGTGCATCGCTTGCCATCGTCACCCTGCCCGATGGCATTTTGATCGAATGAGATCGTGATGAAGACTCCGTTCTTGGCGCGGCACATCTCGACGTCTCGAACCTCGATTTGCTGCCTGGTGGTGAACTGTTCGATCAGGTTTTCAAACCAGGCGATATATTGATCCTGGATTTGACGTGGTGTGATTGCGTGGGCTGCTTGTGACATTGTGGTTCTTTCATATTGACCAGACCCTCCACACGAGTTTGGTAGGCTGGAATACATGGAGATATCTTTGAGAGCTGCGAGGATCGCCGTCAGCAGCACTGCCAAACGTCAAAGGTGAACGTGAGAAACTGATGAAAACGGAAAATCGGGGAACCGGTAAGCAGATCGAAGTCCGTTATTTATCGGTGACGACAATCTCTCAGGCGTTCGCGCACAAGACGGCTTTCGGTGGCGAGTGATTGGGTGACATTAGGGTCGACAGGAGAGAATGTTACTATTGAGACCGTTCCGAATAATGTTAAGCTTACAACCGAAATACTTACGTCGCGGTACCTGATTTATGCAAATTTGGAGAGATATAGACGCGTTCATCGAGAAACTCACTGACGAAAACAGCAGGTTGCTGAAATTGCTCGACGATGAATATCTACACGGCTATACGTACCTACACTGTCCAACATTGCAATATTCCCAGAAAAGTTGTCCCAACACCTCTCAACAGAAGTCACAAATCAGAGACGGACCATTGCCAATCGACAGAACTCTGATACTGTACCCCGCATTTGGTAGCTGAGCATGTACCTCAGGTTTGCAGCCGCGCACTTGGCCAACCCAGTTGGACAATTGATGAGGGCTTTGGTTAAGGAGCGTGCGATGATGCGCAAAGCCATATTCACACTATCTGCTCTTGTTTTTTTGGCCGCATGCAGCTCCACCACCCCGGTCGGACCCGCTACCGAGGACCCCAACGCTCGGCTTCGGAAGGCGGTGTTGGATTCATGTGGTTGGCTGCCGGTCGCTCAGACGTTGGGGTCGCTTGTCCCTTCGGCCACAGCCGGTGTAGCGGCCTTCTCGGCGGTTGCGGCTAAAATTTGCGAAAAGGTTCAAAGCACTCCCGTTCCTGCCGGTGAGAAAAAGGCTTTCACCGTCGAAGTTGATGGTCAGCGGGTGAGCGGGGCCTTCGCCAAAAATTCTGCCGCAACCGAATGATGGCCCCAAGTGCGGATCTTTTCTAGGATAGCATTTGGAGCAGGTATTTTATTGCCTATAATATATTCTCCCGCTATGTTGAATGCGGTGGAAAATAATGCGGACGTCGACAGAAGTATGATAGTCTCCATTCTTCGACGAGACGCAAATGGAGTCCAAGAGGCAATTGAAAACGGGGCGAATCCCCATGCGGTAATATATATAAACTTTGCCGGTGGTCAGGTTGATGCGTCAGCCTTGTCTATAGCTGTTGTAATGAATGAAGAAGACATAGTCTATAAGTTGGTTGATGCCGGCGCTTACGACAAGTCCATATGTTTAATGCCAAATGCAATAGGTCTCATTGAACCTATAAACTCGATACTCCCAGAGGGCGTGAGAAAGGCAACTGTTCAAAGTAGTATTTTAGGACAGTCCTCCCTAAGGTGCTTTCTCGAGCGAGGAAGGTATAGGGTACCCGCTAATGATAGTCGGCGTAGTTTTTTTGATGCGATTGCCGTTGGCGACCTAGAGGGTGTCTCTCGTATCCTTGCGTCTGGAATTGATGTGAACCTGCGGGAGGATACCCTACCGAGCTCTGGTGAAAGCGGCGCGAAGTATTCAGGGAGGACGCCACTTCACGTTGCTGTGCTCGAGCGGAGAACTGAAATAATCCAATTACTAATTAAAGCAGGATCGGATTTGAACGCCCAAGCGGCGGTTGGCTCGGTAAGCGGTGGTTGGGATGGATTTACGCCACTCATGCTGGCGATTGCCGTTCACGAAATCACTGCGATGGACCTTCTAATGGACGCGGGTGCGCGTCTCGACGTAACTGATGCAGATGGTTGGAGTGCGATACACCACGCTTCAGCGGATGACGATAATGAGATCTTGGCCCAACTTCTCGAAGGAGTCGCTGATCATGGCCTTCAGCCGATCTTAGAGAGCCTTACGAAAAGCGGCGACAGCCCACTAAGTTTGGCGTCTAGGGGAAAGGCGGTTGAGAATGTCTCCTTCCTGTTAGCGCTAGGAAAAAGGTGTGATCGTGAGTGCAACCTGAAACCCCTGATTGATAGAGCGTTAGTCGAGAGTGCGACCCTTCGCTTATACGGAGCAATGAGCGAACTTGAAAAAGTGACACTGAAGAAAAAGAGCGGCGAGATCATAAAGCTCCTGTTGGATGCCGGCGGTGATTGCAACGCGTCGGATGAAAATGGCACCCCGATTCTAGCCATCGCTGCTAGAGATGGGCTGGATATTTCTGTTATCCAAGATATTATTTCGAGGGGGGCCGATACAAAACGAATTGACCTATTGGGAAACAGCGTAGAATACTATTCTGCAGCAAGGAATGATTTCTCGAATATCAAAATATTGCTCGAGAGGAAGCGTGAGTCTCCGCAATAGTATCTATGAGCTAGCCAGCTGTAGATCCGCATTGTCCCGTCAGCTGGTAATTCCCAAACGAGCTGAAACGTCACGAAAGCAAAATCGTTAACTCACTGCGAAAAGGCAACCTACTGCGCCATAGCAGAGACGAACAGGTCAAGTGTTACTGCCTGAGGTTTCTGCACAGTTGGTGTAGTTGTTGGAATAAATATATCGCGAGTAGCTTGCGTAACGATATCCTCCCACCTTACATCGTTGATAGGAGACAAGAGTTCCTCGGCAAACGCGGAAACGAATTGCTTAGTGAAGAAGCCTCCGGAGCTCAGATACCATGAGGGATCTCCGGGCGAAGATCCGGACATTAGAATAGTTCCCGAGTAGTCCACCAATAGGCGTCGGAAAGACTCGTGCCTATCAGCAACCGAAGCTGGACCGCGCGCCTGAGCAGGTGGTCCTTCCTGTATCGGCGTATTACAGGTATCGGCAAGTACGATGAGCAGTCGCGGTGGTGGTTCCGATCCTCCTGGGCGCAACAACCCGTCAGCTACCCTTGCAAGCTCCACACGGGCTGGATCCTTGCTACGCCTGCAGTCAAACTCTGGAAACTGCGTCTGGCTTGTTGAGCGCCGAAAGCCATGCCCGGCATAGTAAATAAATACAGTGTCAGTCTTCTCAACTACGATATCGTCGATGGCCTTCTGTATGTTCACGCAATCAAAGTTGTCGTCCTTAACGATGCTAACGTTAATGTTTAGTCCTCCTTCGGTTCGCGCTGCAGCTAGGAGTGCGCTAATTTGCAACAAATTGGCTGCCACACCCGGTCCAATAGTGGGGTCTTGCGTGTCCCCTATCAATACGGCGTGTATTGATATTGATTGTGCAAATACGAAGTTTGTCATCAATGAATAGAAGGCAAACGCTGCACATGCAAGCCACTTCATTTTATTGACCCTCTATCTGTGAATGATTTAATCCACGCTATGTCTAGGTCGACTAGTGAATGCTGCTTGAGCTCGCGCCAGTCGTCGGTCTCCTGAGCGATTGCTCCCGACTCGCATGTAGTCGAAACCAAAAACCACGGGCCAGTATCGAAATATATGCCATAGTCGGGTATAAATGGACATGGTCTAGATACCTCGTCGGTCTTGCCCATCGTTCGACGTACAATGGACATTACCCTGCTAAGTTCATTGTCTACATTAATACGCCCAATCTCCAATTTCCTAGCGCGGTCTACTGACAGCGCTATCGAGTCGGGACTGAGGCCAGAGAGGCTATAGACTATCGCGCTGTCGGAGTTATTGATCGACTCGAGTAAGTTGTTATCGGGTGACTCTCCGGATACGCAACGCAAAGCAAGCGCAGCTGCGTTTATCTGAAACCCGGGCGTAGCATCAATAATCGTTATCGAATGAATAGCGATGGGAGGTCCGCCGGATTCCCGAAAGATCGATCGCGCCTGCCGCGCTAGTTCCTGCAAGACCTCCTCCAATGCAAATTGACGCTGAAAATGCCCCACAGTGGCCTCAATTCGCACTTCGGTCTCCCCGGCCTCGCACTTGGGCGGATCTCCGAAATAAAAACTTACACCAAGCATAGATATTCGATCTAGTCTATCTGCCTTCTGAGCCAATGCACCTTCCGCGAACAAAACAACACTAAAGAGCACCTCGCTGGCTACCAGCATCGCAATCGTGAATAAGAATGTTCTACGGAAAATACACCTCGTCCAGCCGAAAATACTCAACCGGGAGTTTTTTTCGGTCACCATAATACCTATTCCAAGAATCTACTGTGAAATTTCTAACCCATTTAGCTTGCCGTGAGCTATTGGAAAATATGTCGTTATTCGCTCCTACGACCCCCACATGACCTATGTTCGCTCTAGGATGGTATTGTGTTGGAGATATAACGATGCATCCCGGAACCGGTTCGCGAACTTTTACATGTTTTGCCCGAAGAACCTTAACCAGATTGGCGGTTGCCAAGCCGCTCGGGCCGGCAAGTATGGGTCGGCCCAATGCTCTTTCTACAACGCGGTTTACGGCCCATGCGCAGGCCAATCGTCCGCCGTTGGTTCCTCGGGCTTGCTTTGAAATCAGTTCGCTCCCGGCAACAATAGCCGTCGCAGCTGCATCCCGGAGTTTACGGTCCTGGCGCTCAGATGCGTCTGCCATAACTGGGCCAGGTGGCCTAGTTGCGAGCGCTTCCTCGCTGCTTAGCGCAAACAGGCTAAGGTCGACGCTCTGGGCGTCGTCAAAGCTGGCGGGAACGGGGATCTGCGGCAGACCCTCGAAATCGTCAATAATGATGGCTTCGCCGTTAATGGGTCTTTTAACAAGCAGAGGCTCACCCAGACCCTGTTCTTCTTGCAACAAAATAAATACGTAATACAACGCGGATCCGAACTCAATTACTCGATCCAACTGCACTTTAATTGGAAATGTCGCATCGCCAGAGTCAAGTAAAGAGGTAACGTCAGGCGGGACATCCGCCATCAACACATTGGCATCCTGCGCGCTGGACTGTCGGGTCGACCTAATTAAAGTCGTACCAGCGAGAGCCAACGATCCACCAAGCAATGACCGACGTGACGTATACATAGGAAGCGCACCTCCATTGCAATCGGGAAGAATTCACATCTACCTAAGCATGCCTTGAACTGAAAGTCGAGTCCGCGGCTTAGCGTACTAGGAGACTTTCGCACTCGTGGACTTGGGCGCCCTACTCTGCTGGCGGAGCTTTCCAGCGTTGCGACCGACAGCTTTATATTACGACCGTTTTCGCGTACGTCGGCAGAGCTGCGAGCCAGGTCGACGCTCCTTTCTAAGCCAGTCCGCGGCTCCGTAATCTCCTTCGACTAAATTCTCGTTCCGCCAACGCGCGGTGCCAAGGTCACAAGTGCTGGCTCTGAAATGTGTCCTTGGAGAAATTGCAGCATCACCTCCAATGGGATCTGCTGCCCAAACCGGCAACCGACCGTTTCAGTGATCTCAAATCCACCCCCCTCAAAGTATTTATTCGAAGGCGCGCCACCTCCACAAAACTGAAAGTACTGGCAAGAATTAGAACACTCGCTGACCCCTCGTGCGATGGCGGTCGCCAACTTTTCAAAGCTTTCTGATTTTCTACAGGTTTCCAGGTCGGTATCGCCTACGTTTCCGAAGATGAAATCACTAAAATGTTTATCCTTATGCCCCAAAAGCTCAGGAGAAAAAGACGATACGTTCCCCCGGTAATCTATGTTTATGATAGCCCACGGCTCGACCTGGTGATTGAAGATCGACCGGTCACTTGCATACCCGAGTATTCGACTTCTACACCCGACGAATTCCCGAACCTTAATCCGAAAACTATCGGCGCGCGATCGATCGAGGAACCTGAACAAAAATCCGGCGTATCTGGATTCCGCCTCAGGCGCATGGAGGCTGGTTTTGTTCACTCCCTCGGTCTCTTCAGGATTGAATGCAATTGATGTGATTCCCTCTTCAAGGCACCAGTCATAGATCTCATCAGGATGGTTCATGGAATCGAGCGTCAGAACGGCTATGACACTTGTAGGCACGCCACCTGCCAAAAGCATTCGTAGACCCGCTACAGACTCGTCGTAGGTTCCAACGTTATTGCGCCTAACTCGATGCAAATCTGTAAGAAACTTTGGCCCGTCTATACTTACGCCGACTTCAATATTTGCAGAGCGAAAGAAATCAACCCATTGATCGGAAATCAGTGTGGCATTCGTCTGTATAGATTGAACTACACGCTGACCGGGCTGTACCTCCTCTTCAAGGATGGATGTCGCAGTCTTATAGAAGTCGACTCCAACGGTAGTCGGTTCTCCAGCGTGCCAAAGCATCGCGTACTCAGTGAAATTCAATCCACCTCGCAAAACAAATCGGAAGGCTGACCTCAATATACCAAAAGACATTCTACCGCGAGTATTTCGAAGCGGTAAGTGGCAATAACTGCAATTAATATTGCAGAATGGCGTCGGCTGCAATACGGTAAGATGCCGTCTCACGTTGATGCCTATCTAAAAAAATACCCACTTTCCGAGCGCCGTAAATGATACAAACACGAATCCAGAATTTCCGCCCTATGAACAGAATCACTCCTATGAACAGAATCACTTTAAAAAGTTTTTTCGTTTAACAAACAACGTCAGTTCCGCACTGCGCCCATTTTTGAAAATCAGACCACGGCAAGTCTCTAAACTGCGATACATCTGTCCCTGTCTCTCCGGGAAGCATTTGTTCAAATGCCTTCTGGAGAGTTTCAACTCGCGATAAAAACGTTGCTTGGCGGTCATCCGGCGAGAACGCCAAAGCTTCAGCTCGGGAGATTGCCATCGGATGAGCAAGACCGGCAACCAACGTTCCAATCAACACCTTGCTTCCCGTCGTCGACATGGTGAAACCCTCCGTTGTGTTAGGTTACCACGCCGCGTGTTTCAAAGCAACTGGACCACGAAGTAGCAGTGTGCTTTTCGTGCGACTTAAATTGATCGTTTCGGCTAACTGTTGGATTTTGGTTGCAAAAAAAGACAACAGCTGCCATTATTCAGAGGGGTCGCTACTTCAAAGCACAGCTTGCGCCGACGATCAGATGTTTGATTTGGCAATCCGTCAGCCTTCATCCAAACCGGCTGCCACCCTCAAGGCAGGTCGAAAGAAAAGCCGGTAACAGACCATGCGATTTTTAGCTGGCAGCGTGCGAGAATTTACCGGAAGTCAGCCCGGCAATATCTTCGAAACACTGCAAACTTGACCAGCTATTAGTGGCAAAAACTAGACTGGCCGGCATCATCACAAATATCAATGCAACGATGAATGCCAAAGGGTTCTCTCGCCATAACACCATGGTTGAGGTCATGATGCTCGAAGAATGGGGCTTCGGCAGTGAAGAACTCAACAATGCCGTCGCATGGATAGTGGATCGCAAAGAGGGTGGAAAGAAGGAAGGCGATAATCCGTATTTCGAGTATGTGGCGCATAGGTCGTCGGAGAGGATGATTGAGCTAGCTCTGTAAAAGTGCCCTCCGATAAAGGCCGAAGACAATCATCCTAGAACACAATGGATGTGGGAGCGGATGTGGGAGCGCGCAGCCGATGACGCCGACGCTTCGGGCAAATCGATGTTTTGGGATTGCATCTTCATAGGAGAACTATGGGAAAACGGCGACGTGATGGATCCAAAAGCGGCCGATATGAACGAACAGGAAGAGGCGGCCCGCTTAGCTTTCGAGCAGACGATGAAGGCTTTTAATGCCGTTAAGGAGCTGACGAACATCCTATTGCAGCAATTACAAAAAGGGATGCGGGACCCCTCGAGCATAGATTGGGAACAGTTCAGGCAGTTCGCCGAGGAGAGAAGGCAGCAGGCTGAAGTTCTGGCACGCGACCTGGACACGTTGAGGCAAAAGATCACTAACAATTTGCCAGGCACAGATCTCTTCGATTTGAGTCGGCTACCCAACCCTGTTGATCGCTTACTGCCTTGGCAATTATGGTCGCGTCCGCTGACAGGTCGGCGCGCCTGCGCGGACCGCAACCCGGCCCGCCACGAACCCGTACCTTCCCGGAGCCACCTGCTCTCCGCGAGGGCCAAGGGTGCAGGCACCGATTTCTTCGATCTTGAATCATGTGAAAATTCCGCCCTGCAGGCGGACATTAAGTCATGGTTTATGACCAGCGTTTTTCCAGAAGCCGAGAGGCTGTAACGAACTACCGGAGATACGGAGTTACCGGAGAATTTATGGTCATAGGCTGAGAAAAGGGAGAGGAGCTAAATTCCAAAGCCCGCTCGAAAAAACCCCGGTAACCCCGGAACCCCGGTAACTGTCATCTCATTCCGAAGCGTTGGCCAAAGGCGTTTAGACCTGCACGATTTTCCATCGCTTCTGGTTGGCAACCTTATCGGTAATTCCTTCCAGACGGCATCCATCAACAATTCGTCCATGGTGGCGCGCTAGCCAATGCCCAAGGCGAAGGTTCGATATGCCGCCACGGTCGCCCGCTATGACCATCAGCGCGGCACGCAACGCCGGCTTACCAAGCCTCATCGCCTCACGTGTGACCGTCCCGTCAAAGAGGCCGGATGCTGAGCCTATAGCTTCCCCAATCAATTCACCTGTGCTGAGTGGCTTTTCGAATCCTACACCATCACGGAGAGCGATCATGACGCTGACGAAGTTTGAACGTTCGGGATCATTGTCACGAGCTGCTTCTATCGTAGCGCAAGGATCGGCTTTGCCCAGCCAGACGAGTGCCGATCTTATGAGGTCAGACCATTCTTCGAACGATCCGAGTTTTGGCAATCGCTCAGGCATCCCAGCTACGAAATATGCCCGCACCACGGTCAGAGCCGCTGCAATGTATTTGCCTCGATCTTCAAGCACCCGCGTCACGGGATGGAAACTGAATGTTCGAAAGTTCGGGTCTTCCATGCCGGCGTCCATCATACAGGAAATTGCCCGCCGTACGATGTCACCGGAAAGAACAAGATTGTTGCCATTGGCGAGCACCGTCGAGCTGTTCAAGATTGTGATGCTCTCCGACCGGCCCAACGGCCGTATGTTAACCGAAGGCCGATCGAGCATCTGGCAAAGGGCGTCGCCCCGCAAAATTCCATTCAGGTTGTCGATCGAGACTATCTCCTGGCCGGCAATCATTTCTGCCGCAATGCGCTTTTCGAGTTCGTCCGAATTCCATCCGGCGGAGATAACGGGGCTAGGCTGGCCAAACGCAATGGCCGCGACCGTATCGCCAAGTACGGACTTCCCGGTACCTGCGACGGGAGCATTGAATACGTGCATGGGAACAGCAGCGCATGCCCCGCGAGCTATCACTGAGAGGATTGCTGATAGCGCCACAGATCGCGACGCATCGTCCACGAAAGGGAATTTGACAAGGAGGCTGCTTAGTAGTGACAGCGACTCCTCAGCGTCCTTCCTAGCCGGCCTATCTGGAATGCGTGGCATTTGCGGCGGGTCAATTAGGAACAACTGCGTATCTGGATCATAGCCGGCATCACCTAGTATGGTGCCGTTCGGTCGGAACGTCGGATGCGAGATAACGCCAGCGAGCTTGCGAACCTTGTGGCTACCGTTCCGTTGGATCAAAGCTTCGGCAGTTCGATGGGGCGGATTGGCAGGAACAAACTTCTTCTGTTTGAGGTCGTAGCGGATCCAGTTTGCGGCAGGTGATAGGAACTCGACAGCTAGATTCACGGCCGACAGCTTGACCGCACGGCCAACCTTTGCTGTGCCGCCGCGTCTCGCCTTGATCGTTTCAATGCGAGGGGTGACCAGAATGCCGCCGCGATCGAATACGGGCAGTCGCTCTATGCTAAGCGCCTCCTCCGCGTCAGCGAGCATCCGATCTTCTTTACCGGCTGCAATGACGATGGTCATTTTCCAAGGCACGCAGCGATCGGCCAAGGACATCAGTTCCTTCTTGATCGCAATATTGGCTGCTGAAGTATTGCCGTCCTTCTTCCGGTTTCCCTTCTTGTATCCGAACTCGCCGCGACAGGCTTCTATCCAATCGCTAGCATCACCCCCGTCATCCCGTAGTTCCGGGAGCTCCAAGACGCGAACACTCTTCGCACCATGTCGCTTGACTGATCGAGCGACACGTTCGGCATGCCATTTCCCTGGCTGATCGTTGTCAGGCAGGATGATGATATCGCGTCCAGCAAGCTCCTTGGAGAATTCGTCGTGCCAGACTCCGGGCGCAGTTCCCCCATCGCAAGTCACGGCGACACAGCCAATGCCTCGAACCGCATCACAGTCCTTCTCCCCTTCCGTTATGAAAACGGGAGCAGTGGTGGGCGCGGCCAGATATTCAGGAAAGCGGTACAACAACCGCTCTGTGCCATCTAAACCGTCAACCCATTCTGGCCCACGCTCGGTCGACGGCCGGCTAACGCGGAATGTCTTCGGAAGGCCACGTTCTTTCCGGTAGGAGATGTTTCCGAACCGGTCTTTGTAATAATAAGTGGCGTCGACTTTAGTATCTGCTGTCCAAGCAGGGGTTCTCGCAAAATAATTGTCATTCATTATCGCCGCATCCAATTCACTTAAGGCGCGGCGTTCTTCGTCTCAGCTTTACTCTCCTCAGTAAAGCCGATAGATTCAGAGCCGCATTGACCTGCATTTATCGAGAGACGTTCACTGCCGGGGTGGCATCTACTGTCCCGGCAGTTTTTCTATTCCGGCGGCTTTATTTTGTGACGCTTCGTACTTCTCTCTGAAGAATTCGAAGGCATCGATATGCGCGCCGTACACGCACCATGAAAACATCGAGCCACCGGTGCCGCAGTAGTCCGTCGCCTTTCGGATTTGGCGATGAAGTTCGCCGATCTCCTCGTGACGGTTTGGTCCAGTGATCTCAATCTGTAGTCGATACAAAAACGCTTTCAATTTAAGCGGATGAGACAGCGTCGAGCGAAGCTCCTTCCCGCTCAGACCATAGATGGTCCCCAACTCATCATCAGGTTTCATTTCTTGATCCTCGGTGGCGCATCGGCCGCAGCGCGCATTCGGCTCGCGGCTAGGGCAAATTGATAGGCGGTGACTGCTGCCGGCTCGCGGCGGCTTTCATCTCTTCGCGGAAGACGAGCGCCTTCTCGCGAGCGGCGGCCATGTCGTCATCTGTCAATCGATAACGTCGTTGCGCGGCAGCGATGTCGGCGGCAAACAGACATCTCCAAAAAGTGGCGCGCCAAGCGGCGATATGCGCAACATAGTCGGGACCCATAGCGGTGGTGGCGACAGTCTCGGACATTAAGCCACGCCTCCGCCCTTCGGCTTTGTGGTGGCACGGAACTCTCGGAGCAGGCGTTTTGTCCAGCGCCGCTTGTGCGCTGAAAGCCGGTAGGGAGCCACGAACTTGCCCGCCTTGATGAGAGCGCGAAGCTGAGTGTCTCCCCAGTCGTAACCGTACTTGGGAAGGTCGTGGCGGGTTATGTTCGGGATGTCGTCATCTGGTCCGGGTGCGAGTGGGTCTACCATCTCGCGTTGTGGCAGCGAGGTAGATGCCGCTACTGCTTCCATGTCGTTTCTCCTTCGATCAAAAGCGTGCGAAGTCGTTCGATATCGCTTTGATCCGAAGGTACGCGCGGCCGGAGAGCTAATCGGGAACTATCTTGATCCGCGTTTAGTGCCCTTGTCGCTACGCTCGTGGCGCTTTGGTAGCGGGCCGCCATACAGTAGTTCAATCAACTTGCCCCGCTTCTTTCCGCCTTGATCTGACTTGAAGGGGAATTGCGAAATGAGGTTGTCTGCCTCGCGCTCAGCCTCCCGTCTCCGGCTCGCGTCGGGTTTGGGCAGGGGTGACTTGGTGTTGGCGACCTTCTCGGCACGCTTCCGGACCTCGACCAGCGCGGGGAGGAAACTGGTCCAATCGCCAGTCAGCCCTACAAAATGGGTGAACTTCCCGAACTCCTTAGCCGAACGCTCGACACGTAAAATGTCGCTCGCCAGCTTCCGGGCTTTCAGCTTCACGGCTTTCGACGTTGGGCCTGCGGCATTATCGCGGCCAGCCTGCCGCAAAATCGTCCCGGCGAAGGCGTCGACGATCGCCCCTCGAAACTCTTCCTCGCGATCGGGACATGGCGCAAGGAGCTTCCGAATTGCCTCATGCGTCTTCTCGATGCTGGTCAAGACGCCCTCCTCATCGGCACGACATTCGGCGCAGCCGGCGGATCAACGATAAGCCGGAGCCGATCCGCCCAGAGTTGGAGAGCTTCGCGCTTCTCCTTCTCAAACTCATATTGATTGTACACTCTCTCCAGTCCCTTCACATCGTGCCCGATTACCATTTCCGCGACGAGAGACGGAACCTTCAGGGCGGCTAGCTGGGTGCGGACCGATCGGCGCAAATCGTGATTCACGAATGGTGTCAGGGACGCCGGTTCCGGGTCGCCGCGTTCAGCCGCGATCTTCTTCAACTCCACCAGCATCAATTCATCCAGCTTCTTCTTCGTGGTGCCGAAAGCGCGCGCTGGTATGCGACCGTTCTTGAGGGAGAAGAGGAAACTGCCTTTCTCGAAGCGCGGGACGGTGGCGAGGATTTCCAGCGCGAGATCGCTCAGCGCAACACGGTGGATGGCTTTGCTTTTGAAACGCTCGGAAGGGACCACCAACACACTCTCGCGCAGATCGAACTCCGGCCAAGACGCCTGCGCGATCTCGTTGAGCCGCTGACCTGTGACGAGCAAGAGCCGGTACATCGGGCCATAAGGGTATCCAAGCTCCTTGGTCGCGAGCCAAAAGGCACGGATTTCGTCAGGAGTAAGGACCCTCTGACGCGGATGTTTCTTCAGTTTGAAATCCTTCTTCTGCAAATGCACGATCGGATTGTATCGAAGGCCGAACTTCTTCCGCCGCTCCGGGTTCATCGCCCAAGCGTAAATCCGCTTCACATGATCGAAGACATTGATGGCTTGATAAGGCGCACCAAGCTTCTCGCGGCCAGAGCTATATGTGCGCTTGCGGTCCCGGATCGCCGCGACGAGCGCAAACACGTCCTCATCCTCGACTTCGGGCATTAGCTTCGACATCCATGCATTGCGTTCCGGGTCGAGCAATTCGGTTCGAATTTCCCTTTCTGACGCGGTCAACCGGCGCTGCTTCCGAAACTCAGCGTCGGCTAGATAGGCCTCGACCACGGCGGAGAACACTCCGGCTTGCGCGGTAACGGCGTCGGCCTCCGCCTTGGCTTTAGCGCGCTCTTGGGCTTCCTTCTCTTCCGCGGCCTGCTTCGCAGGGTCTATCCCGGCGCGGCGCAGAGCCTCCCATTCGCGGGCCTTGTCGCGGGCTTGGGCGAGGGTCACGAAGCCAGCACGGTCGATCTCGGAAAACTCGCCAATGGCGCGGGAGGTCGCGGAAGTGGCGCCCTTCTTCCAGCGCGCGTTCATGTAGAAGACTTTCGCCCTGGCTGACACTCGTACATGGAGAGCCTTCGTCTCACCGATATCGGAGACCTCATAGAAGCCGCCATCGGGCCGTGGCTTGAAGCCCGCGATCGATTTGACGGTCAGACCGTCCTTGGCTTTCGGAACGCTAAACTGAATACTCATGACATTTGACCTCGCTAAAACTAGGGACCGAATCAGACACCGTTTTCGATCGGCTGTTACCGTCTGATAGCGAGCAATATAGTTGTGAACCGCGCTCGAAGGGAAGATGCGTCAAACCAAATTGACTAATTAATTGAATCACTTAGCTGGCGAAAAGCGAGCCGAACCGACGCAAACCGATGAATAGCGATGGATACCGCCGGACATATTTTCGTCGGGTTCAGCCCGGCTTTTTCGTTAGGAAAAATGCATATGCGACGACAAAGCCGCTCGGTTGCGGTTTTCAGCGCCGCCAAATGATCTAGATTGGGCCCAGACGCTATGGTGACGGCGCTATATCGCGAAGAGGAGAACGCATGACGGTTGGCCGAGCGCGGACGCTTCTGAAATCAGTGCTGATGCTGGCCGCTTTTGCCGGCGGATTGCAGGCGGCCTTCGCGGACGAATGGCGTACGACCTCCTCGCTGATCGGCGAATCCAAATACGGCGACAACTTCCAGCACTACGACTACGTCAATCCGGATGCGCCGAAGGGCGGCACAGTGAACTCAGTGGTGCTCGGCACGTTCGACAGCTTCAACCCCTATATCGTGCAGGGTTCGCCGGCCGCCGGCTTCGCGCAGTTCGGCGGCGGCCTGCTCTACGACACGTTGATGGAGCAGGCGACCGACGAGGGCAGCACCAGCCATCCGCTGATCGCCGACGCCTACAAATATCCGGCCGACTATTCCTCGGCGACCTACCGGCTCGATCCGCGGGCGAAATGGCATGACGGCCAGCCGATCACCACCGAGGACGTGATCTGGTCGTTCCAGGTGCTGAAGGCCAACAGCCCGATGTACAGCCGCTATTTCGAAAACGTCACCGACTCCGTCGCGGTGTCCGACCGCGAGGTCGAATTCCACTTCAGCCAGAAGGGCAACCGGGAGCTACCGAAGATCATCGGCGATCTCGTTGTGCTGCCCAAGCACTGGTGGGAAGGCACCGACGCCAACGGCAAGAAGCGCGACGTCACAAAGCCGACGCAGGAGCCGCCGCTCGGCTCCGCCGCCTACAAGATCGCCAGCTTCAAGCCTGGCTCCGAAATCATCTGGCAGCGCGTGCCCGATTACTGGGCGGCCAAGCTGCCCGTAAAAATCGGCCGCGAGAATTTCGACAGGCAGCGTTTCACCTATTTTCTCGACGACAATGCCGCCTGGCAGGCCTTTACCAAGGGCGGGCTGGACGACATCAAGCCGGAGAACAGTTCGAGGCGCTGGAACACGGCCTATAATTTCCCGGCAGTTCAGGCCGGCGACGTCATCAAGAAGGAATTCAAGACCGCGTCGCCCGAACCGATGCAGGCCTTCATGCTCAACACCAGGCGCCCGCTGTTCCAGGATCGCCTGGTGCGCGCCGCGTTGATGTATCCGTTCGATTTCGAGACGATGAACCGGACCCTGTTCTTCGGTTCCAACACCCGCACCAGCAGCTATTTCCAGGGCACCGAACTGGCGTCGAGTGGCCTGCCGCAGGGCAAGGAACTCGAAATCCTCGAGCAGTACCGTGACAAGCTGCCGCCTGAAGTCTTTACCCAGGAATTCAAGCTGCCGGTCTACGACAACCCGCAGGCTGAGCGCAAATACCTGAAGACCGCGGTCGATCTGTTCGCCAAGGCAGGCTGGATCATCAAGGGCGGCAAGATGGTCAACGCCAAGACCGGCGAACCGTTCAAATTCGAGATCCTCGGTTGGAACGACACCGACCAGGTCATCGCCAGCCCGTATATCGCCAATCTGCGCAAAATCGGCGTCGACGCAACGCTGCGCCTGATCGACCAAACCCAGTATATCAACCGAGTCACCCACTTCGACTTTGACGTGGTCACTTCGATACTCGGGCAGTCGGACTCTCCCGGCAATGAACAGCGCGATTTCTGGAGTTCCAAGGCCGCCGATTCGCCGGGATCGCGCAATTACGCCGGCATCAAGAATCCGGTCGTCGATGCGCTGGTCGACCGCATCATCTTTGCCACCGACCGCGACGATCTGGTTGCCGCCACCCATGCGCTCGACCGGGTGCTGCTGTGGAACTACTATGTCGTGCCGCAATATTACCGCGCCGTGGTTTGGCTGGCCTACTGGAACAAGTTCGGTATGCCGGAGAAACAGCCCGCCTATAGCGGCGTCGACCAGAATTCCTGGTGGATCGACCCGGACAAGGAAAAAGCGCTGGCCGCCAAATATAAGAGTGGCAATTGATGGCTGCGCTGCCCCGTCGCGATTTCCTCGCCCTTGGCGGTGCGGCCGCCGCTGCAGCGCTGCTGCCCGGCCGGGCTTTCGCCGCCATCCCGACCGGCGTGAAACTGCACGGGCTGTCTGCCTTCGGCGATCTCAAATATCCTCCGGATTTCACGCATTTCGACTATGTCAATCCAGACGCTCCCAAGGGCGGCCGGATGAATTTCGGCCCGCCGAACTCCACCCTCAATCAGAGCTTTCTGACTTTCAACACGTTGAACTCGCTGGTGTTGAAGGGGGATTCGCCGCCGCGCACCGAGCTCTGTTTCGATTCGCTGATGGCAAGGGCGCTCGATGAGCCGGATGCGGTCTACGGCGTGCTTGCCGAATTCGTTACCTTGTCGCAGGACCGCAACGGCTTCCGCTTCAGCCTGCGGCCACAAGCGCGCTTCCATGACGGCTCGCCGCTGACGGCTGAGGACGTTGCCTTCGCCTTGAACCTCTACAAAGACCGGGGACACCCGAACCTTTCCCAAGCGCTGCGGCATATGACGGATGCGGTCGCAATCGATCCGCTTACTGTCAGCCTTACCTTCAACGGCAAACAGTCGGCGCAGAATATCCTCGCGATCGCCGTAATGCCGATCGTGTCCAAAGCCTTCTATACGGCCAATGATTTCGACGCCTCGACGATGACCCCGCCGCTCAGCTCCGGGCCGTACAAGATGGGACGGGTCGTGGCCGGGCAGACTATCGAATATGAACGCGTCGCCGATTATTGGGGGCGCGATCTCGCCGTGAACCGCGGGCTTAATAATTTCGACCGTATCCGTATCGATTTCTACCTTGATCGCCAGGCAGCGTTTGAAGCGTTCAAGAAAGGCGATACGCATTTTCGCGAGGAGTTCACCGCGCGCGTATGGGCGACCGGCTACGACTTTCCAGCGCTGAAGGATGGCAGGGTCGTCAAACGCGAATTTCCCGGCGAGAAATCGCCCGACATGCAGGCTGTCGCGCTGAACCAGCGCCGGCCGCAATTCCGCGATGTGCGCGTGAGACAGGCGATCGCCTATTGCTTCGATTTCGAATGGACCAAGCGGGTACTGTTTTTCGGCTCCTACGAGCGCTCGCAATCGAACTTCGAACGATCGGACTACAAGGCCGAGGGCCCGCCCTCGCCCCAGGAATTGAAACTGCTGGAGCCGTTTCGAGCCGAGTTGCCGCCGGAAACCTTCGGCGAACCGGTGGTGCAACCCGTCTCGGACGGTTCCGGTCACGACCGTAAGGTGCTGCGCGAAGCTTCGAGACTGCTTGCCGAAGCCGGCTGGAAGCGAGCGGGCAATTTCGTCGTCAATGAGAAGGGCGAGCGACTGCGGGTGGAAATGCTGGCCGAGGACGAGGGTCTCGTTCGCATTTTCGCGCCGTGGTCCGAGAATATGAAGGCGATTGGCATCGACGCTTCGATCCGGCAGGTCGATTCGACGCAATTTGAAGCGCGGCAAAGCAACTACGATTTCGATTTCAACATGCTACATTGGTTGATCGGGGCGACGCCTACTGCCGACGGCCTGGAAATCCTCTACAATTCCCGGATGGCGAAAACGCCGGGGATGCGCAATTATCCGGGTACGGAAAGCAAAGCCATCGACGCGCTGATCGAGGCAGCCGGCAAGGCGCAGAGCCGGATCGAACTCGTCACCGCGCTCAACGCGCTCGATCGGGTCTTGCGCGCGCGGCTAGACTGGATTCCAACATATCATCTGGCGAATCACCGGGCTGCCTTCTGGGATATGTTCGGCTTTCCCGCTCAAAAGCCGGATTACGACTTTCCGGTCGAGACGCTGTGGTGGTTCGACAAAGACAAGGCGGCAAAAATTGGCAAAGCCTGAGATTTTCGCACAAGCGAGGCAGAGAGCCTGATGGGCGCCTATATACTGCGCCGTATCCTGCTGATGATCCCGACCCTGTTCGGCATCATGGCGGTGTCGTTCGCCGTCATCCAGTTCGCGCCGGGCGGGCCGGTCGAGCAGGTCATCGCCAGGCTGACCAACCAGGGCGGCAGCGATCGCCTCGGCGGCGGCGGCGGTGATGCTGGCGGCGCCAATTTCGACGTCGCCGGCGACGTCGGCTCGAAATACCGCGGCGCGCAAGGGCTCGACCCGGAATTCATCAAGAAGCTGGAGAAGCAGTTCGGTTTCGACAAGCCGCCGCTCGAGCGCTTCGGCATGATGCTGTGGAACTATCTCCGCTTCGATTTCGGCGACAGCTATTTCCGCGACATATCGGTGCTCGACCTGATCCTGGAAAAGATGCCGGTGTCGATCTCGATCGGGCTGTGGATCACGCTTTTGTCCTATCTGATCTCGATCCCGCTCGGCATCCGCAAGGCGGTCAAGGACGGCTCCACCTTCGACGTCTGGACCAGCGGCGTCGTCATCGTCGGCTACGCCATTCCCGGGTTTCTGTTCGGCATATTGCTGATGGTGCTGTTTGCCGGCGGCTCGTTCTGGGACTGGTTTCCGCTGCGCGGCATCACCTCCGACAATTGGGACCAGCTGTCGTGGCCGGCGCGGATCGTCGACTATTTCTGGCATATGACCTTGCCGCTGACCGCGCTGGTATTGTCGGCCTTCGCCACGACGACGCTTTTGACCAAGAATTCCTTCCTCGAGGAAATCCGCAAGCAATATGTGGTCACAGCCCGCGCCAAGGGCCTGTCGGAGCGGCAGGTGCTTTATGGCCACGTCTTCCGCAACGCCATGCTGATCGTCATCGCCGGTTTTCCCGGTGCTTTCATCTCGGCCTTCTTCACCGGCTCGCTGCTGATCGAGAACATATTTTCGCTCGACGGCCTCGGCCTGCTCGGCTTCAACTCGGTGGTGCAGCGCGACTATCCGGTGGTGTTCGCCAATCTCTTCATCTTCTCGCTGCTTGGCCTGTTCGTCGGGCTTTTGTCCGATCTGATCTATACCTGGGTCGATCCACGCATCGATTTCGAGCGGAGAGACGTCTGATGGCGCAGGCCACAGCCGAAACGGCGCCGGCACGGATCGCGCGGCCCTTTCTGTCGCCGCTCAACCAGCGGCGCCTGCAGAACTTCAAGTCCAACCGGCGCGGCTACTGGTCGTTGTGGATATTCCTGTTCCTGTTCGTGCTGTCGCTGGTTTCGGAATTGGTCGCCAACGACAAGCCGATCATCGCCTCCTACAAGGGCGAGATCCTGTTTCCGGTCCTGGTCGCTTATCCCGAGGAGAAGTTCGGCGGCTTCTATGCGGTCACCGACTACCGCGACCCGGTGATCCAGGACGAGATCAACGCCAATGGCTGGATGGTCTGGCCGCCGGTGCGCTACTCCTACCAGACCGTCAACAACGCTATTCCCGAAGCAGCACCGACCAAGCCGTCCTGGCTCTACGACAAGAAGACGCGCTGCAACCAGTATCCGAAAGGCGAGGCAGACCCCAATTGCAACGTCGGCAACTGGAACTGGCTGGGCACCGACGACCAGGCCCGCGACGTGCTGGCGCGCGTCATCTACGGCTTCAGGATATCGGTGCTGTTCGGCCTGATCCTGACCGCCGGCTCGGCGCTGATCGGCGTGGCGGCCGGCGCTCTGCAGGGCTATTTCGGCGGCTGGACCGACCTCCTGTTCCAGCGTTTCATCGAGATCTGGTCGGCGATCCCGGTGCTGTATCTGCTCTTGATCGTCGCCGCCATCCTGCCGCCCGGCTTCTTCATCCTGCTCGGATTGATGCTGCTGTTCTCCTGGGTGGCACTGGTCGGCGTGGTGCGGGCCGAGTTCCTGCGCGCCCGCA
Source organism: Mesorhizobium sp. M0522 (assembly GCF_040321085.1). Lineage (NCBI taxonomy): Bacteria > Pseudomonadati > Pseudomonadota > Alphaproteobacteria > Hyphomicrobiales > Phyllobacteriaceae > Mesorhizobium > Mesorhizobium sp. M0522. The sequence goes on along the minus strand of NZ_JAMYQW010000031.1, from coordinate 8,856 downwards.
ATTTCGAATATGTCAACGCGGCGCGCGCGCTCGGCGTATCCAATGTCACCATTATGTTCCGGCATCTGCTGCCCAACGCCATGGTGGCGACGCTGACCTTCCTGCCCTTCCTGCTCAGCGGCTCGATTTCGACGCTGACCTCGCTCGACTATCTCGGCTTCGGCCTGCCGCCCGGCGCCGCCTCGCTGGGTGAGTTGCTGAAGCAGGCACAGCGCAATCTCAACGCGCCCTGGCTCGGCATTTCCGGCTTCGTCGTCATCTCGCTGATGCTGTCGCTGCTGGTCTTCGTCGGCGAGGCCACCCGCGACGCCTTCGATCCGCGCAAGACGTTCAGATGAGCGACACCCCGCTGCTCTCGGTCCAGGATCTCAGCGTCGCCTTCACGCAAGGCGGCGACCAGTCGATCGCCGTCGACCATATTTCCTTCGACCTCGCCAGGGGCGAGACGGTGGCGCTGGTCGGCGAATCCGGCTCCGGCAAGTCGGTCACCGCGCTGTCGGTTCTGAAGCTGCTGCCCTATCCGACCGCCAGCCACCCGTCGGGAAAGATCCTGTTCCTCGGCGCCGACCTGCTTGCCGCCGACGAGAGAGACCTGCGCCGCGTGCGCGGCAACAAGATCACCATGATCTTCCAGGAGCCGATGACCTCGCTCAACCCGCTGCACACGATAGAGCAGCAGATCGTCGAGGTATTGAAGCTGCATCAGGGCCTGGGCGATCGCAAAGCCAAGGCGCGCACGCTGGAACTTCTGCACGAGGTCGGCATCCGCGAACCGGAAAAACGGCTCGACGCCTATCCGCATCAGCTTTCCGGCGGCCAGCGCCAGCGCGTCATGATCGCCATGTCGCTGGCCAACGAGCCTGAACTTTTGATCGCCGACGAGCCGACGACGGCGCTCGACGTCACCGTCCAGGCGCAGATCCTCGAGCTGCTCGCCGGCCTGAAAAGCCGCAAGAACATGTCGATGCTGTTCATCACCCACGATCTCGGCATCGTCAGGAAGATCGCCGACCGGGTCTGCGTGATGACCAGGGGCAAGATCGTCGAGACCGGCCCGACCAAGGAGATATTCGCCAATCCGCAGCACGCCTACACGCGGCATCTGCTTGCCGCCGAGCCGAAAGGCAAGCCGCCGGCGGCCAACCAGGCCGCCAAGCCGGTGATGGTCGGCAAGGACGTCAAGGTCTGGTTTCCGATCAAGAAGGGCTTCTTCCGGCGCACCGTCGACAATGTGAAGGCGGTCGACGGCATCGACGTCACCGTGCGGGCCGGCCAGACGCTTGGCGTCGTCGGCGAATCCGGCTCAGGCAAGACGACGCTCGGCCTGGCGCTGGCCAGGATGATCTCGTCGACCGGGACCATCCAGTTCAACGGACGCGGCATCGATCAGCTGTCCTTCAACGAAATGCGGCCGTTGCGGCGCGAGTTGCAGATCGTCTTCCAGGATCCGTTCGGTTCGCTCAGTCCGCGCATGTCGGTCGCCGAGATCATCGAGGAAGGGTTGAAGATCCATGAGCCGAAGCTGTCTCCTGATGGGCGCGACGAGCGTGTCGTCGACGTGCTCGGGGAAGTCGGCCTCGATCCGGCGACGCGCAACCGCTATCCGCACGAATTCTCCGGCGGCCAGCGCCAGCGCGTCGCCATCGCGCGCGCCATGGTGCTCAACCCGCGTTTCGTCATGCTGGACGAGCCGACCTCGGCGCTCGACATGAGCGTGCAGGCGCAGGTCGTCGACCTCTTGCGCAGCCTGCAGGCCAAGCACGACCTCGCCTACCTCTTCATCAGCCACGATCTGAGGGTCATCCGCGCGCTCGCCAACGAAGTCATCGTCATGCGCAACGGCAGGATCGTCGAGGCCGGTCCTTCCGAACAGATTTTCGGCAACCCGCGGACCGACTATACAAAGGCGTTGATCTCGGCCGCCTTCAAGATCGAAACGGCGCCGGTCGGCATCGTCAGCGAGTAGATTTTCGCCAGAGATCATGCACAAAATCAAAACGCTGCCGCGCCTTGCGCGTCGGGACGCGAACGCTGTTGGTAAAAAGGGAAAAACAATCCGCAATGGAAAAAGGCCGCATCCTGCTTGCCCTCACCGGTATTCATCCGCTGCGCTGGCGCGAACTGCTGTCGGCGGAGCGCGAGGTGGTGCTCGAGCCGAATGGCGCCGGCGATCCCTCGATTACCTATGCTGTGGTGTGGAAACAGCGGCCGAACCTGTTGTCGTCGCTGCCCAATCTGCGCGCCATCTTCTCGATCGGCGCCGGCGTCGACCACATCTTCGCCGATCCCACCTTGCCCGACGTACCGGTCGTCAAGGTGGTGGCCGACAACCTGACCCAGTACATGACCGAATACGTCGTCTGGCGGGTGCTCGACCACCATCGCCAAGGCATGCTCTACCGCGCCCAGCAGCAGAAGAAGATCTGGCATGAACCGCAGCAGCGGCCGGCCAGCGACATCTCGGTCGGCATTATGGGGCTCGGCACGCTTGGCCGCGCGGCGGCATCGGTGCTGTTGTCGCTCGGCTTTCCCGTCAATGGCTGGTCGCGCAGCGATCGGCCGATGCAAGGTGTCTCGACTTACGCGGGCGAGGCCGGCCTGATCCCGTTCCTAAACGCCACCGACATCCTGGTGGTGCTGCTGCCGCTGACGCCACAGACGCACGGTATCATCAACCACGGCGTGCTGAAGGAGCTGCGGAAGCGCAACGGCCTCGGCGGCTCAGTGCTGATCAATGCCGGGCGCGGCAGGCTGCAGAAGGACGCCGACATTTTGCGCGCGCTGGACGACGGCACGCTGAAGGAAGCCAGCCTCGACGTTTTCGAGGTCGAGCCGTTGCCGAAGACCAGCCCGCTATGGAGCCATCCGAAAGTGTTCGTGACGCCGCACGCGGCGGCAACCTCCGATCCGGTCCACCTGGCGCCGATCATGCTGCGTCAGATGGATGCTTTCGAGCGCGGCGAAGCGCTGGAAAATGTGGTGGATCGCGACGCCGGGTATTAATTTTTTAGAGCGCCGCTTTCCAGTCTCAGCCCCAGCCGAGCGGCACGTAGTCGATCTCCATAAACGCCTCGACTTCCGGGATCCAGCGGTCGCGGACGAAGGCGACGTGGTCGGGATGGTCGTTGTAGCCGGAATAGGCCCGCTGATCGGCGAACTCCATCGAGAAGCCGAAGCGGTAGTCGTTCTTGGGACTGACCTGCCGCAACTGCTCGAAATGCGTGACGCCCTTTATCGCCGTGAGAATCCTCTTGGCGTCGGCGAGGAACCGTTTTTCCTCGAGCGAATGCGGCGGGTGTTTCAGCGTGAACACGACGGTGTGACGGATCATTTTTTGCTCCTGCGATGTCTTCGTGTCACGCGCTGTCAGCCCAGGCGCGGATGAGGTTATAGGCGATCGCCCCCTTCGGCGGTGTCACTAGGCCGCCCGGATGCTCGCGGGCCAGCATCGAGAGCACCTCGTCGCGAAAGAACCAGCGGCAATCTTCCAGCTCGTTGAGGTCGGGGTGGATATCGTCGTTGAGCGGTTCGCCGAAGCAGCCGATCATCAGCGAATAGGGAAACGGCCAGGGCTGGCTGGCGTGGTAGACGACGCGGCCGAGCCTGATGCCGGCTTCCTCCAGCGTTTCGCGGCGCACCGCCGCCTCGATCGTCTCGCCCGGCTCGATGAAACCGGCGAGCGCCGAATACATGCCGGGCCCGAAATGCCGGCCGCGGCCGAGCAGGCATTTTTCGCGTGTTGCCGTCAGCATGATCGCCACCGGGTCGGTGCGCGGAAAGTGCTCCGTACCGCAGGCCGGGCAATGCCGCTTGTAACCGCCCGCCCGCATCTCGGCTTCGGTGCCGCATTTGCTGCAGAAGCGATGGCTGGCATGCCAGGCGAGCAGCGCCGCCCCTTGCGCCAGCGCGCCGGCCGCCGCTTCGTCGATCAGCCCCTGCATATAGACCGAGCGATAGTCGATCGCCTTGATCGTCTCGGGAAGCTGCTCGGGCTCGACCCCGGCCGGCACCGCCAGCACCGGGCCGCCTTCGGAAAAACCGAGCAGGACGCCGTTTTCGAGCGATGCTTCGAGCGGCCGGCATTCGGACACGCCGAACCAGGGGTCGAATGCGCCTTGCGCAAGCTTCAAATAGAGCCGGCCGCCACGCATCAGCAAAAGCCGCGCCGAGGGATCGGCGAGTGCCTTTTCGACGGAATCGTCGGCGCGGTTTTCGGACTGCCGGTCGATAATGTTGCCGGCGAAGCCGACGAACTGGCTCGGCTCGCGCAAGGGCGCGTCATACAGGCGAAAGCTCATGCAGACTCGGGAAGGTTCAAGGTGGACACCGGAGAGGCTTATAGCGCTGCCTTGATCTTTTCCGCAAACTTGCGAAGGTCGGAGCGCTGATAGGGCTCGCGCAGGCCGTGCCCCCACACCGGGCCGGGCCAGCCGGGATCGCCTTCCGAGCGCGCAATGACGTGTACATGCAGCTGGCGCACGATGTTGCCGAGTGCGCCGGTGTTGATCTTGGTGCAGCCGGTCACCCGCTTCAGCGCCAGCGCCACCATGTTGGTCTCGAAGGTCAGCATCGCCTGGTCCAGCGGCGTCATGTCGTGGATTTCCTCGATGCCCGGCCGCTGCGGCACCAGCAGCAGCCATGGCCAGCGGCGGTCGTTCATGACGCGCAATTCGCACAGGCCGAGCCACATCAGCTGTTCGCTGTCGGCTTCCAGCTGGGCGTCAAGCGTGAATCCGGCCTTGAGGCCCGGCAGCATTGGCGTTTCCCACACTTTTTGACGTTTTTTGACCTCCATCGACGCTAGAGCGGCTTCCGAAGGGCCGCAAGGGGCAGCAAGCAACATTGGCCGTCGCGGCGCTGATTGTGCGCGAAGAAGTGAGGGCCCGGGCAAATTGCATCAGGTTGGCGCTGCCCCGCCGAGGTCGACGATTTTGATCGCGGCCACATTTTGTTCTTGCTTTGTGCCGGCAGCTATGCTACTAATCTCGCTATGGTGATTATTCGCACCAACGACCCGCCCGCCGAGGCGGGTTTTTTGGTTTCAGCTTTCGCCGTCGCTCAAGGCCCCTATCATCCGCACTTGCATTTCATCGCCGGATTGCCGATATGGAGGCTGGGAGGTTGGTGGTGGACGGTCCACTCGCCAACCGGGTCAGGTCCGGAAGGAAGCAGCCCTAACGAGCCCGGAACGGGTCATTGTTCCAGCCTCCCGCCTCTTCGCCTTTTGCCCCGACATTGACGGCGCCAAGCCGTACGGGCGAAACTATGCGCAGGAATCGGCCGCCTCCAGTGGCAGCCCTTGGAGCTTAACGGGCGAATGAGCGAAGCCGGAAACGAGGCCGGGAAATTGGACAAGCCTGCCGCCTACCGCGTGCTGGCGCGCAAATACCGACCGTCGAATTTCTCCGAACTGATCGGCCAGGAGCCGATGGTCCGCACCTTGACCAATGCCTTTGCCACCGGCCGCATCGCCCAGGCCTGGATGCTGACCGGCGTGCGTGGCGTCGGCAAGACGACGACCGCGCGCATACTCGCGCGGGCCCTGAACTACAAAACATCGACCGTCGATCAGCCGTCAGTCGACCTTGCCGTGCTCGGCGAGCATTGCCAGGCGATCATGGAAGGCCGGCATGTCGACGTCATCGAGATGGACGCCGCCTCGCATACCGGCATCGACGACATCAGGGACATCATCGAGCGTGTGCGCTACGCCCCGGTGTCGGCGCGCTACAAGGTCTACATCATCGACGAAGTGCACATGCTTTCCAACCAGGCCTTCAACGGCCTGCTGAAGACGCTGGAAGAGCCGCCGCCGCACGTCAAGTTCATCTTCGCCACCACCGAAATCCGCAAGGTGCCGATCACCGTCCTGTCGCGCTGCCAGCGTTTCGACCTCAGGCGCATCGATGCGGCAATGATCAAGGCCGACCTTGCCAGGATAGCCGGTCTGGAGGGCATCGAAGTCGAAGACGATGCGCTGGCGATGATCGCGCGCGCGGCGGAAGGTTCGATGCGCGATGCGCAGTCGATCCTCGACCAGGCGATCGCCCATGGCGGCGGCGCGGTCAGCGCCGAAGCGGTGCGTGCTATGCTCGGCCTTGCCGACCGTGCCCGCATCGTCGACCTGTTCGAACATGTCATGAAGGGCGACGTCGCCGCCGCACTCGCCGAATTCCGTGCCCAGTACGATACCGGCGCCGATCCTGCCGCGGTGCTGACCGACCTTGCCGAGTTCAACCATCTGGTCACCCGTCTGCGTTTCGTGCCGGCTGCCATCGACGACGCCTCGCTGTCCGAGGACGAGCGCCGGCGCGGCGCCGATTTCGCCAGCACGCTGTCGGTCAAGGTGCTGTCGCGGACATGGCAGATGCTCTTGAAAGGCATTCCCGAGGTGCAGACCTCCAACCGCCCGGTCAGCGCCGCCGAGATGGTGCTGATCCGGTTGGCGCATGCCGCCGACCTGCCGACGCTGGACGAGGCGCTGAAATCGCTGGAGAACGGCGGTACCCTGCCGGGCGCTGCGCCGCGCGTGAATGGCACGCCGGCAAGCCCCGGCCCGGCAAACCATGCGCCTGCAAGCGGTGGTGCCGGCGCCGTGGCGCAGGCGCGGATGCCGACCGCCAATGGCGGCGCCCAGACAATGCGCCTGGTCGAGACGATGCGCCTGGTCGAGGCCGAGCCCGTGCCGACCAACTTCGTTGCTCCGCCGGAGCCGGCGGTCGAGGCGCCGCCGGTGCCGGTGAAATCGCTGGCCGACATTGTCGCCCTTGCCGACGTCCAGCGCGACATGGCCTTCAAGGTGCTGGTGAAGCGTTGCGTGCGCCTGGTGCGCATCGAGCCCGGTCGTATCGACGTCAGCCTGACCGACGATGCGCCGAAGATGTTGCTCAATGATTTGACCGCCAAGCTGCGCGCCTGGACGGGCCGCAACTGGCTGGTGTCGCTGTCGAAGGACGAGGGCGGCCAGACCTTGGCCGAGCTGGAATCGACAAAGCGCGAAAACGCCTTCCTCGATGCCAAGAGCGACCCGACGGTCGCCGCCATCCTGGCGCGCTTTCCCGGTGCCAAGATCATCGACGTGCGCATTCCCGACGCGCCGGAAGCCGACGAGGCCGAAGTGCCGGTCGAGCCGCCGGCCGACGACGACGAAACCTGAACAACCAGGACCAGCTGCAAAGGACAGTGCGATGAAAGACCTTCTCGGCATGATGGGCAAGGCAAAGGAAATGCAGGCCAAGTTCCAGGCCATGCAGGATGAGATCGCCACGCTGGAAGCCACCGGGCAGGCCGGCGGCGGCCTGGTCAGCGTCACGCTGACCGGCAAATTCGAGATGAAGTCGCTGAAGATCGACCCGTCGCTGTTCAAGGAAGACGAGGTCGAGATTCTCGAGGACCTGCTTCTCGCTGCCCACAACGACGCTAGGACCAAGGTCGAGCAGATCATGCAGGAGAAGACCAGGGCGCTGACCGCGGGCCTACCGATCCCGCCGGGAATGAAACTGCCGTTCTAAGGCTAGTGCATGTCGCGCAAAAGTGTGCAGCGGTTTTGCGATAACGACATGCATCAAAACAAGAACCTAAAGCGCGTCGCATGAGGCCGGTCGAACGCGACGCGCTAGTCAATCGGTATGCCGTTACAGTGGCCGAAGAGTGCAGCGGCCCAGTGCTCGCTCTACCGCCAGCTGTGTCTATTAGGCAACTCCCCACACTTAATAACGCTTTAGCCATCTTTTTGCCTGAAAGTGTCTCATTCTTGCCGCAACCAGGGGCGGGCTGGCAGCAGAATTGAGGGGACACCTGTTGATCTCTACCCGATGGAAGACGCCGTTGCGGCTCGGCGTCGTTATCTCGCCGCTGTTTTTGGCCGCTTGCAGTCAGACCGCCTCGCACGGCATGTCCAGCCTGACCGATGCTATTACGCCGAGTTTCCTGAGCTCGCGCTCCTACAATTCCACGCCGAAGGAAAAGGAGTGCCTGGAGCGGGCAATGTTCTTCGAGTCCAACCGGTCGAGCCGTGACGGCATGATTGCGGTCGGCACGGTGGTGATGAACCGGCTGCGGTCCGGCAATCACGGCAACACCATCTGCCAGGTCGTCGGCGAGCGCGGGCAGTTCGCGCCGGGCGTCATGACACGGCCGATGAATTCGAAGGCGATGCCCGACGTCGAGGAAGCCGCCGAGGCGGTGCTCAAGGGCGAGCGCAAAGCCAAGCTGAAGAACACCATGTTCTTCCACACCGCCGGCCTGCGCTTCCCCTACAAGAACATGCACTACACCATGGTCGCCGGCGGCAATGCCTTCTATGAAAAGCGCGGCCGCAACTGGCAGCCGCTGCCGGACGAACCGGTGGTCGCCATGGCCCAGGCCAAGCCGCAAGCGCCTGCCGCTCAGGCCATACTTGTCGCCTCGGCGGAGCCGGCACGCGAGGTCAAGCCGACATTCGCCAGGGCAACCTATGTGACCGCCGCTGCATCGCTGCCGGCAAAGCAGACAAGGGTGACCGCCGGAATGGCGACCCCGGAGAAGGCGACGGCGGAAAAGCCGATGCTTGTGGCGCTGCAGGAACCAATGCAGGAGCCGGATGCGGCCCGTTTTGGCGGAACCGTGAGCGAGCGGCCTGTCACCTCCTTCCAGGCCGCGCCGGCAGAGCCGACAATGTCGTTCGAGGCGACGCCCGAGAACACCGACGCCATCGGCGCGATGATCGCCGGCCAGACCCGGCCACTGGAAGAAAACTGAGGGCGGCAGCACTGGCCGCGACGTCGGCCTTCCCTTCTCCCACAAGGAGACCTTTGCACAGAAGCCGATTGGTGATTCTGTGATGATGGTCGAAGCAGGGAGATTCGGGATGGCGGA